>NZ_PTRU01000120.1:0-468 GCF_002965245.1 Escherichia sp. MOD1-EC6021
AATTTGAGAGACTCACGAACAACTTTCGTTGTTCAGTGTTTCAATTTTCAGCTTGATCCAGATTTTTAAAGAGCAAAACTTCGCAGTGAACCTTTGCAGGTACACTCTGAAGTATTTTTTATTTAATCACTACAGAGATGGTGGAGCTATGCGGGATCGAACCGCAGACCTCCTGCGTGCAAAGCAGGCGCTCTCCCAGCTGAGCTATAGCCCCATAACATGTAGTTAAAACCTCTTCAAATTTGCGGTGCAAATTTGGTAGGCCTGAGTGGACTTGAACCACCGACCTCACCCTTATCAGGGGTGCGCTCTAACCACCTGAGCTACAAGCCTGTAGAGGTTTTACTGCTCATTTTCATCAGACAATCTGTGTGAGCACTGCAAAGTACAGTTCTTTAAGGTAAGGAGGTGATCCAACCGCAGGTTCCCCTACGGTTACCTTGTTACGACTTCACCCCAGTCATGAAT
>NZ_PTRU01000121.1:0-464 GCF_002965245.1 Escherichia sp. MOD1-EC6021
GCGTCATCAAGTGCATTATGGCGCTCACCTTCGAATGGAATAGCCGTTCTGGCATCGAAGTCTATGGCTTTCCCCAGCTCAACGATTGTGCGTACATCGCGATCGTTGTAGTAACGCCACGGGCAGGGGATCCCCTGCCGTTCGTATGAACGGCGCAAAATCGTGTTGTCGAAGTTGGCTCCATTTCCCCAAACCTGAACAAAAAATTCACCGGAGTTTTCGTCGATAAATTCCCGCAATTGTAACAGTGCATCATCTAACGGGATTTCATCGGTCATAATGGCAGATTGCGCTTCGCGTGATTGCTTAAGCCACCATTTAATGGTGTCCCGATCAATGACTCCGCCAGCAGTTTCCAGATCGATAGTCTTACTAAATTCCGGTCCCATATCTCCGGTTTGCGGATCGAAAAATATTGCACCTATTGAGATGATCGGGGCATCAGGATTTTTTCCCATGGTTTC
>NZ_PTRU01000122.1:0-446 GCF_002965245.1 Escherichia sp. MOD1-EC6021
GGTGCAGAAGGCTGGGAAGATATAGAGGATTTTGGGGAAACACATCTCGATTTTTTGAAGCAATATGGTGATTTTGAAAATGGTATTCCTGTTCACGATACCATTGCCAGAGTTGTATCCTGTATCAGTCCTGCAAAATTTCACGAGTGCTTTATTAACTGGATGCGTGACTGCCATTCTTCAGATGATAAAGGCGTCATTGCAATTGATGGAAAAACGCTCCGGCACTCTTATGACAAGAGTCGCCGCAGGGGAGCGATTCATGTCATTAGTGCGTTCTCAACAATGCACAGTCTGGTCATCGGACAGATCAGGACGGATGAGAAATCCAATGAGATTACAGCTATCCCAGAACTTCTTAACATGCTGGATATTAAAGGAAAAATCATCACAACTGATGCGATGGGTTGCCAGAAAGATATTGCAGAGAAGATACAAAAACAGGG
>NZ_PTRU01000123.1:0-441 GCF_002965245.1 Escherichia sp. MOD1-EC6021
GCCAGGATGTAGGCGCATTCGTGGCGATAGCCCACATATGCGGCCTTCGATGTGTAGTTTTTGGTGAAGACCAGGTGACCAACCACGCTGAATCCCGCATTTTTCCAGGCGGCCACAAAGCGATCGACGCGGTTCCAGCCATAGAAGCTGACCATCAGCGCATCTTTTTTGAGTACGCGGTACATTTCATTACAGGCCGGTTGCAGCCATTCATCGGTTTTATCGCCAGCGATGGTGCGCCCGGAACGGTCACGGAAACCGACGAGGTACGGCGGGTCGGTGAGGATGAAATCAATGGCGTTATCAGGGATACGGGCTATAACATCGATGCAGTTACCGAGGACAAAACGGGACATACAAAACGCCTTCTCTTACAGAGGGCACCGGGAGGGCACCCCTGTGGTGCCCGTTCCCCGCTGCCTGTGGGCTGTTCACCGCGTC
>NZ_PTRU01000124.1:0-435 GCF_002965245.1 Escherichia sp. MOD1-EC6021
ATGTAGGCGCATTCGTGGCGATAGCCCACATATGCGGCCTTCGATGTGTAGTTTTTGGTGAAGACCAGGTGACCAACAACGCTGAATCCCGCATTTTTCCAGGCGGCCATAAAGCGATCGACGCGGTTCCAGCCGTAGAAGCTCACCATTAACGCGTCTTTTTTCAGTACGCGGAACATTTCATTACAGGCCGGTTGCAGCCACTCATCGGTTTTATCGCCGGCGATGGTGCGCCCGGAACGGTCACGGAAACCGACGAGATATGGCGGGTCGGTGAGGATGAAATCAATGGCGTTATCAGGGATACGGGCCATAACATCGATGCAGTTACCGAGGACAAAACGGGACATACCAAACTCCTTCTCTTACAGAGGGCACCGGGAGGGCACCCCTGTGGTGCCCGTTCCCCGCTGCCTGTGGGCTGTTCACCGCGTC
>NZ_PTRU01000125.1:0-429 GCF_002965245.1 Escherichia sp. MOD1-EC6021
CACCTGCCGGCAATACTGACGCTCCCCACGTAGTTTCTCTGCGGCCCGCTCTGCATACTGAACAACAGCCTGGTGCATGGCATCTTTGTCTGTGATTCGTTCACCAAAACTGCGACTACAGACAATCTGCTGTTTTGCCGGTGGTGCTTCTTCCAGGGATATGCAGGACTCGCCGTTGAGTTCGCGTACCGTACGCTCAAGAATGACGCTGAAGTTTTTCCGGATGAATGCCGTGTTAGCCTGCGCCAGCTGCAGTGCTGTGTTAATACCCAGCGCATTCAGCTTTTCCGTCAGTCTGCGTCCTACTCCCCAGACCTCACCAACTGGCTGCAGCCCCAGTAGCTTCAAGATCCGATTACGGTTTTCTGCCGTCAGCGCGACCACACCGGAAAACTGTGGCCATTGCTTTGTTGCCCACTGTGCACTTTT
>NZ_PTRU01000126.1:0-428 GCF_002965245.1 Escherichia sp. MOD1-EC6021
GGCGTCAGAATGTCGGCGGTGGTGACGGGCTGATGTTCGTCACCATAACGGTAAGTCAGTGCCGCCTGTGCCAGCGCCTGGCGTGCCGGTGGCGGCAGAATCAGCGACTGCATGGCATCACGCTTTTCCTCAATCCGGTCAAAAACCCCCACCACCTCGTAAGCCCCTTCAATGACTCTGTCCACCACATTTCCCCGGTGCGGAACACGCACTTCCCCCAGAGACTGACCACAGACGCATCCGTTCTGGCAGACGAACCTGAAGTAACCCGGCAGCATCTGGTAGCTGGAGGTACCGTCATGAGAGTTGAGCAGAATAATTTCAGGGACATGTTCTCCGTTTATCTCTCCGGCCCGCCGCAGACGCAGCATGTGTTTTGTGTATCCCCGGCGGCCCGGGTCGCGCACACGGGTCTGGCAGGCGAAGAA
>NZ_PTRU01000127.1:0-420 GCF_002965245.1 Escherichia sp. MOD1-EC6021
TTTTGCGGGATGTGCATTTCACCCCTGGACTGGCGGAGACGGTTGTGGCTGTCTTTGCCCCCGGCGACAGGGGCTTAAACAGGTGAATGGCACCGGACACAACAACGGGCAGGGACCCGCCGCAACGACGTGAAGCGCGGTTTGCGAAACGGAGTTGCCCCTTACATCCCGGCGGTCTTTTGCCGGGATGTAAGGAGCGCAGGCCACGGCGCGACCGGAACGGTCGCTGCAAGCCCGGGGTTTTCACGCATCGGACCGTAGCGACAGCCCGAAACCGCGCCAGCGGGTTTGGCGGAGACTGACAGGTGCGCCAGCAGCTGCCTGTCGGAGTCGGGCCTGACGACCGGATGCCGCCAGGCAGCCGGGAGCCGAAGGTGCGCCCGGCAGACAGGACAACACTGCAGTAGTCAGAATCAGAGC
>NZ_PTRU01000128.1:0-417 GCF_002965245.1 Escherichia sp. MOD1-EC6021
GAACCGTCATACCCTGCAGATGCAAACGACGGGCCTCTTTCTCTGCCGGGTCAAGCCAGGTGCATCGCAGCAGGATTTTCTCAGCGACAGTCATCTGGTCATGTTCAAACCACGGTTGTTGTCCGTCATTGCCCCGCTGAAGTGTTAACGGGCATCCACAGGACACACAGCACAAAACGTCCCGGCGGTTGTGCTTCGCTGCTTCTTTCGCCGTAACAAAATGCCCCTTGCTGTCATTCGCCATATAACAGTTCAGAATTCGCATATTTCCTCCTGAGTTGTCCGGGGAATACTGAATCCTCCGGTCTGGCAGTTTGTGCAGTACTGCTCCCCATAATAATCGTGGTGACATTGTCTGCAGTGCCAGCTGGCTTTACGCACCACGGGTAAGGCATCCGGTACGAATTGCTGCAGACG
>NZ_PTRU01000129.1:0-402 GCF_002965245.1 Escherichia sp. MOD1-EC6021
GCAGAATGTCACGGTACAGGGCTTCATACTCTGCATCCCTGTCCCGGCTCTCGCCCACCCCGGGCAGGTCAGTGATAACCATGCTGTGACCGTGGCCACTCAGACGGAAGCGCCGCACTTCCCGGGTGCCGGCGTGAACATCACTGACCGGGGTGACCTCCCCCTGAAACAGTGCATTACAGAGTGAGGATTTACCGGCCCCGCTTTTACCCATAATGCCAATCACGGGTTCGTGACTGGTGAGTTTGCGCAGATGTTCCAGGATGTGACGGGAAAGTGAGTAAGGCAGGGAGGAGAGCGGTTTTTCAATTGCCTCAATGGCATCAGACGGATTCATACATGTATTCCCGGTGAAAAAAGACAAAACCCCGCGCACCGGAAAGGTGGCGGGGGATTCACGGA
>NZ_PTRU01000012.1:0-155230 GCF_002965245.1 Escherichia sp. MOD1-EC6021
AGTTCACGATCAGACTGGCAAGAATGCCAGCAATGACCGGAGCCGCTAAATCATGCCAGAAGGCCATGCCCAGTTCTGCGAGCGTCATATAGCCGCCTCTGTTGTAATGACAACGTTTCGCGGCTATTCTTGAGTTGTTTGGGTTCAAGATTAGCCCCCGTGATGTTGTCAGGTGCATACCTGCAACGTGCGGGGGTTTTCTCTCTCCAGCAACCAATGCCACCAGGGATTAAGCCCCCGCAACATTGCGCCTCACCGGAACCTTTCCGGCTTGCCGCTGATTTTACGATTGCTTTTTACCGTCAGCACCCGGCAATCTTCCTCATTGCGTGATGCCTTCCAGCTTAATTTCTTTATTTGCAATAGTTGCAGTTCATATCCGAGCTGACTCCAGACTGGTAGTGAAATGCGCAATTTTGTAGAATTGCGCCTCCTCGCGACCTCCCCAGTGAATCTGTTGCCTCATTTTTTACATACTGCGTATTCGACTTCTCCACCTGTTGCGCAAGAGAAACTGGGTTTATTCATTTTTGCGAGGCCGACTTCTTTCTGGACAGGACTTTATGCAGCACAACACACTACCGATACACGATCAGAAATTGCCGTTTACACGCTACGACTTTGGCTGGGTTTTATTATGCATAGGCATGGCGATTGGTGCCGGAACCGTGCTGATGCCAGTTCAAATTGGCTTGAAGGGAATTTGGGTATTTATTACCGCAGCGATCATTGCTTATCCTGCCACCTGGGTAGTGCAGGACATTTATTTAAAAACCCTCTCTGAAAGCGATTCCTGTAATGACTACACCGATATTATCAGCCATTACCTGGGGAAGAACTGGGGAATTTTCCTCGGGGTTATCTACTTTTTGATGATTATCCACGGAATTTTTATCTACTCTCTCTCCGTGGTTTTCGACAGCGCCTCGTACCTGAAAACCTTCGGTTTAACCGATGCCGATCTTTCACAATCTCTACTTTATAAAGTCGCCATTTTCGCCGTACTGGTGGCAATTGCGTCTGGTGGTGAACGATTACTGTTTAAGATTTCCGGGCCAATGGTGGTGGTCAAAGTAGGGATTATTGTCGTCTTCGGTTTTGCGATGATCCCGCACTGGAATTTCGCCAATATAACCGCCTTCCCGCAAGCCACCATCTTCTTCCGCGACGTCCTGCTTACTATTCCTTTTTGCTTCTTTTCTGCGGTATTTATTCAGGTGCTAAACCCGATGAATATTGCCTATCGTAAACGGGAAGCGGATAAAGTACTGGCAACCCGGCTCGCGCTGCGTACCCACCGAATTAGTTATGTCACGCTCATCGCGGTGATCCTGTTTTTTGCCTTTTCGTTTACCTTCTCAATTAGCCACGAAGAAGCCGTTTCTGCCTTTGAACAAAATATCTCGGCACTGGCACTGGCCGCGCAGGTGATCCCTGGGCATATCATTCATATCACCTCTACGGTGCTGAATATCTTTGCCGTACTGACCGCATTCTTTGGCATTTATCTCGGTTTCCACGAAGCCATTAAAGGCATTATTCTCAATCTGTTAAGCCGAATTATTGATACCAAGAAAATTAACTCACGCATGCTGACTCTGGCGATCTGCGCTTTTATCGTCATTACGTTGACGATTTGGGTTTCGTTTCGTGTATCGGTGCTGGTGTTCTTTCAGTTGGGAAGCCCGTTATATGGCATTGTGTCGTGCCTCATTCCATTTTTCCTGATCTATAAAGTCTCACAACTGGAAAAACTTCGCGGGTTTAAAGCCTGGATGATTCTGCTGTACGGCATTTTGTTATGCTTGTCGCCACTGTTGAAGCTGATTGAGTAAACCGGAGCGCATGGCCCCGGTTTTGTGAGTTACCGCTGCGGATTTTCATCCTGATCAACAGCAAAACAAGCTACCAGTTGACCGCCGTAGTCTTTTAGCTGCGGCTGCAACTGGGTGCAGGGGCCGAAGCGCCGACGACAGCGGGCGTTAAACGCGCAGCCCGGCGGTGGATTGAGCGGGCTTGGCAGTTCACCGGTGAGCTTGATGCGCTCGCGGCGATCGTCCGGGTTCAGGCGCGGCGTTGCGGAGAGTAGCGCCTGGGTGTACGGATGACGCGGGTTATTGAAGATTTGGTCCTTCGTTCCCTTCTCCACGCAGCGGCCCAGGTACATCACCATCACTTCATCAGCAATGTGCTCCACCACCGACAGGTCGTGCGAGATAAAGACATAAGACAGCCCCAACTCCTGCTGCAAATCCATCATCAGATTCAGCACCTGCGCACGCACTGAAACGTCCAGCGCGGAAACCGGTTCATCGGCAATCACCACATCCGGATCGAGCATCAGACCACGGGCAATGGCGATACGCTGACGCTGACCGCCGGAGAACATATGCGGGTAGCGGTCGTAATGCTCGGTTTTCAGGCCAACTTTTGCCATCATCGACAACGCTTTTTCCCGACGCTGTTCTTTGCTTAAACTGGTGTTAATAAGCAGCGGCTCTTCAAGAATTTGCCCAACTTTTTTACGCGGATTTAGCGAACCATAGGGATTCTGAAAGACGATCTGGATTTTCTGCCGACGCAACTTCTGCGCCTGCGGATCGTGCTTGAGCAGATCCTGCCCCTGGTAATACAGCTCACCACCGGTGGGCGTTTCGATCATCGTCAGCAACCGACCGAGGGTCGACTTACCGCAGCCAGATTCACCCACTACTGCCAGCGTTTTGCCACGTTCAAGGTTAAACGAAACGCCGTCCAGCGCCTTCACCAGACGTTCCGGCGCGAACATGCCTTTCTTCACCGGATAATGTTTTTTCAGGTCGATAGCCTGCAACAGCGGTTGTTGCGAGGTGGCCTCATGCGTACTCATAGTGTCGGCCTCCCGGCATCATCAAGTGGGTAATGGCATTTGGACTGACGCCCGTCAGCGAGCATATTCAGCGCCGGTTCTTCAGCGCGGCATCTGTCAGTGGCATAGGGGCAACGCGGGTTAAGCAGGCAGCCATTCGGACGGTCGTATTTGCCAGGAACGACGCCAGGCAACGACGCCAGACGTTCTTTGTCCTGAGCAAATTCCGGCAGCGCACGCAGCAATGCCTGAGTATACGGATGACGCGGTGCATGGAAGATGGCGTGCGCATCGCCCGTTTCCACCACCTGGCCTGCATACATGACGATGATTTTATGCGCCGCTTCCGCCACCAGCGCCAGGTCATGGGTAATCAATACCAGCGCCATGTTCTCTTTCTGCTGCAACTCCAGCAGCAGTTCGATGATTTGTGCCTGAATGGTCACGTCCAGCGCGGTGGTCGGCTCATCGGCAATCAGCAGTTTTGGTCGACAGGCAATCGCCATGGCGATCATCACACGCTGGCTCATGCCGCCAGAAAGCTGATGCGGGTAAACATCCAGACGCGAAGCCGGATCGGGAATACCGACCTGATTCAGCAGGTCAATCGCCCGCTGACGGCGAGTGCTCTTATTACCGCCCTGATGCACCTTAATTGCTTCCATAATCTGGAAACCTACGGTGTAACACGGGTTAAGGCTGGTCATCGGGTCCTGAAAGATCATCGCCACTTCGGCACCCACCAGGTTGCGGCGCTCTTTTTCCGAGATACGCTGCAAATCCTGGCCGTTAAACTCCAGCTTTTCTGCCATCACGCGGCCCGGATAATCAATCAGCCCCATAATCGCCAGTGAACTGACCGACTTACCGGAGCCAGACTCACCCACAATTCCGACCACTTCGCCTTGTTTCACGCTGTAGCTGATACGGTCTACGGCGCGGAACGGTGCGCTTTCGTCGCCGAAATGCACCGATAATTTATCTACATTTAATAACGCCATCTCGAACCTCTTACTGCTTCAGTTTGGGATCGAGCGCGTCACGCAGACCGTCACCCATCAGGTTAAATGCCAGCACCGTCAGCAGGATCGCCAGACCGGGGAAGGTTACGACCCACCAGGCGCTTTGCGCGAACTGCAACACATCGGAGAGCATGGTGCCCCACTCCGGTGTTGGCGGCTGCGCTCCCATGCCGAGGAAACCAAGAGCAGCCATATCGAGAATGGCGTTAGAGAAACCGAGCGACGCCTGAACAATCAGCGGCGCAAGGCAGTTCGGGAAGATGTTAATAAACATCTGACGCATCGCCCCGGCACCTGCCACGCGAGACGCGGTAACGTAATCGCGGTTAACTTCCACCAGCACGGCGGCGCGGGTTAAGCGCACATAGTGCGGCAAGGCAACGAAGGTCAGTGCCAGCGCGGCGTTACCAATCGACGGGCCGAAAATCGCCACCAGCACCAGTGCCAACAGCAGACTTGGCAGCGCCAGCATGATATCGACCACGCGCATGATGATGTTATCGACCAGGCCGCCAAAGTAACCAGCGATCAGGCCGAGAATAACGCCCATAATCAGCGATAACACCACTACCAGACAGCCAACCAGCAGCGACAAGCGCGCGCCGTACATCAGCCGCGACAGCACATCACGACCTACGTCATCGGTGCCCAGCAAGTGCGCCATACTGCCGCCTTCCTGCCAGGCTGGCGGGGCGAGCAGTGCATCGCGGAACTGTTCCGCCGGGTTATACGGCGCAATCCAGTTGGCAAAGATCGCGATAAACAACACGATGACGACGTAAACCAGCCCGACGACCGCGCCTTTGTTGCGTTTAAAATAGTGCCAGAACTCCTGTAACGGGGTCATCGGCACCGGTGCGCTAATCACTTTATTTTCAGTAACCTGTGACATGATGTCCCCTTACTTCTTATGACGAATACGCGGGTTCACCACGCCGTACAGCAGATCGACCAGCAGGTTGACGAGGATAATCATCGTCGCCACCAGCAATACGCCACCCTGCACTACCGGATAATCGCGGCGTTGCAGCGCGTCAATCAACCAGCGCCCCAGACCGGGCCACGAGAAGATGGTTTCGGTCAGAATCGCGCCTGCCAGCAATGTTCCCACCTGCAGGCCGATAACGGTCACCACCGGCAGCATGGCATTACGCAGCGCATGGACGATAATCACCCTAAGGCGGGTTAGCCCTTTGGCACGCGCGGTGCGGATGTAATCCTCGCCCAGCACTTCCAGCATCGAGGAGCGCGTCATACGTACAATGACCGCCAGCGGGATAGTACCCAGCACAATGGCGGGCAGGATCATATGGGCGACGGCATCGATAAAGTTACCGTCTTCACCCCAGATGGCGGTGTCGATCAGCATAAAACCGGTTAACGGATTGGAATCATCGAGGAATACCATGTCGCTCACGCGACCGGAGACAGGGGTCAGGTTCCAGTGCACCGAAACCAGCATGATCAGCATCATGCCCCACCAGAAGATCGGCATCGAGTAGCCGGTCAGCGCCAGGCCAACGGCTGTATGATCGAAAATAGAACCGCGTTTAACCGCAGCCAGCACACCAACCGGAATGCCGACCGCGGTCGCAAAAATCATCGCGCAGACGCCAAGTTCCAGCGTGGCCTGGAAGCGCGGCACGAACTCTTCCCAAACCGGGATGCGGCTTTTCATCGAAATGCCTAAATCACCGTGCATTACACCCCAAATGTAATGGAGATACTGCTGCCACATCGGTTTATCCAAGCCGAGTTCTGCCAGCAATTGTGCGTGACGCTCTGGGGAGATCCCACGTTCACCCGCCATGATCATCACCGGATCGCCCGGGATCATGTGGACAAAGGCAAATGTGAGAAGGGTAATACCGATAAACGTGGGGATGACGAGTCCCAAACGTCGGAGAATAAACTGCAACATAACCCGGATTCTCTGTAGTGACCCGCAGCCTGGAACTGCGAGTCTGTATTGCTCACAAATCAATTCCCGCCCTTATAGGACAAGGAATTAAGTATTGCTGCCGGATGGCGCTGCACTTAAAGGCACAGCACCACCGGGTATGCAGATTGTTGACAAAGTACGCTTTGGTCATGCCGGATGCGGCGTGAACGCCTTATCCGACCTACAAAATCGTGCAAACTCAATACATTGCAGAACTCTCGTAGGCCTGATAAGCGGAGCGCATCCGGCAGTTTTGCGTTTGCCATCAACCTTGTATGGCTTTTAATTATTCGATAGAGACGTTTTCGAAGTGATGTTTGCCTAATGGATCAACCACATAGCCTTTAACTTCTTTGCGTACCGGTTCAAACACGGTGGAGTGAGCGATGATCAGTGCCGGAGCCTGATCGTGCATCACGACCTGTGCTTGTTTGTACAGTTCAACACGCTTGTTGTGGTCGTCGGTAGCACGCGCCGGTTGAATCAGATCTTCAAACGGTTTGTAGCACCATTTTGAGTAGTTGGAGCCTTGTTCAGAGGCAGCGCAGCTGAACAGGGTAGCGAAGAAGTTATCCGGATCCCCGTTGTCGCCAGTCCAGCCCATCATTACCGTCTGGTGCTCGCCATCTTTTGCACGCTTGAGGTACTCACCCCATTCGTAGGTAACGATTTTCGCTTGTACGCCGACTTTCGCCCAGTCTGCCTGAATCATCTCTGCCATGCGACGAGCGTTCGGGTTATACGGACGTTGTACCGGCATTGCCCACAGGTCGATGGAGAAGCCTTTTTCCAGGCCCGCTTCTTTCAGCAAGGCTTTCGCTTTTTCAGGATCGTAGGTGTAGTCCTGAACGTCGTCGTTATAGCCCCACATGGTTGGTGGGATCAGGTTTTTCGCTGATACGCCCGCGCCCTGATACACTGCTTTGATAATCGCGTCTTTGTTCACCGCATAGGTCAGTGCCTGGCGAACTTTCACGTCATCCAGTGGTTTTTTCTGCACGTTATACGAGAGATAGCCGACGTTCAGCCCCGGCATTTCCATCAGGTTGATGGATTTATCCTGCTTCATGCGGGCGATGTCTGCCGGGTTCGGGTACGGCATCACCTGGCATTCATTTTTCTGCAATTTAGCGTAACGCACGGAAGCGTCAGGGGTAATAGAGAAGACCAGCGTATCGATCTGTGGTTTGGTGCCCCAGTAGCCATCAAACGCTTTGTAGCGAATACGGGAATCTTTTTGATACTGCTGTAACTGGAACGGGCCGGTGCCGATTGGGTTGAGGTCCAGTTTTTCCGGAGTACCGGCTTTCATCATCGCGTCAGCATATTCTTTTGACAGAATAGAGGCGAAGTCCATTGCCAGGTCAGCAAGGAACGGCGCTTCCGGGCGAGTCAGCACAAACTGAACGGTGTTGTCGTCCACCTTTTTCACTTCGCTGATCAGCTCCGGCAAGCCCATACCTTCGAAGTATTCGTAGCTGCCGCCAGAAACTTTATGGTACGGGTTTTGTGCGTTTTTCTGACGATCGAACGAGAACACCACGTCATCGGCATTCAGTTCGCGCGTCGGTTTGAATTCTTTGTTGTTATGCCACTTCACACCTTTACGCAGATGGAAGGTATAGGTTTTACCGTCTTCGCTGACTTCCCACTTTTCAGCGAGGCCCGGAATCACTTCAGTGGTGCCGATTTTAAATTCAACCAGGCGGTTATAAAGCGGTACGGAAGAGGCGTCATAGGTAGTACCGGAGGTAAACAGCTGCGGGTTAAACCCTTCCGGAGAGCCTTCTGAGCAATAAACCAGAGTTTTAGCCTGAACACTTGCTGCGACGGTCATAGCCACCAGGCTGAGACCAAGCTTCAGCATCCCTGACTTTTTCAAGGAAATACGCATTATTCTGCTCCAATTGTGATGTTTGTTGTTTTAACCCTTTGCAGTGGGTTGTCGCTGCCTGACCTTTTTTGTTTTTTACCCGGTCGGGTCAACGTTATGAGGTGGGGATGCCGTACTAATTAACATCAGTGTAACAGTGCGGATCCTCCATAAAATGCCCCTCGTGACCTACAATCTGTCAACAGAATGTGAAAACGTCAATACAGCCAACCGGGATTTACACCAACGGTGAGAATCCACAAACAAAGATTAAAAAAACTTCAAACAGCTATTTGCAGCAGAGAAATTTGTGCTACGCCAACATAACCAGAACAATCAGCTTAATATTTAGCAACATTTGGTGATTAAGTTTTATGCATTTAATGAAAAAAATCTGAGGAAAAGATGGATATCTGAGCGATTAATACCATGAACGCTAAAACGCACAGCGGAAAATGCCAGCGCCAGCCATAAGTAACGCAAAAAAAGATTTAAGCAAATATAAAAAAAGACAATGGATTCTGTCACAAATCCGTTAATGGATAGTGAGATGTGGGGCGCAAATTTGGCAGGGAAATATGTGGTGTGTCGGTCAGATAAGGCGTTCACGCCGCATCCGACAATAAGTGCGGTGCCGTTGCCTGATGCGGCGCTGACGCGTCTTATCAGGCCTACGTTCAGATTTGGTCGGTGCCAGAGGATTACTCGCCACTGCGTGGCTCGCCCTGCGGGCCGTTGCTGACGCAACGTTCTCTCGCTTTGCTTGAGTCGAACCTCTCTGCCCCCGGAGGTTCTTATCCTCTTCAGGTCGCAGAAAGCAAAAAACCAGCCCGTAGGCTGGTTTTTCTAAATTGGTCGGTGATAGAGGATTACTCGCCACTTCGTGGCTCGCCCTGCGGGCCGTTGCTGGCGCAACGTTCTCTCGCTTCGCTCGAGTCGAACCTCCCCGCCCCCGGAGGTTCTCATCCTCGTGGGCTTCAAATGCAAAAAAGCCTGCTCGCTGAGCAGGCTTTTCGAATTTGGTCGGTGATAGAGGATTCGAACCTCCGACCCCTTCGTCCCGAACGAAGTGCGCTACCAGGCTGCGCCAATCACCGAATGCGGGGCGCATCTTACTGCGCAGATACGCCCTCGTCAATCCCTTAATAGCAAAATGCCTTTTGATCGGCGAGAAAGTCAGCAGGCCTCTTAGTTAGCCACGACCTCTTTCGCCTGCGGGATGTGACACCAGTTGTTGTTTTCGTTAATACCACCGTCCGGTGAAGTATAGCCAAGACAACCCATGATGGTGTCGTACAGCTCTACGTGACGGCGTGGCACTTTCATATCAGCTTCTTTTTTCAACTGCGCAAATGCCTGCGCGTTGGCTGGATTTTCCAGATATTTATCCGACATCCAGACCATCATCGGTACGCGGAACTGCTCCGGCGGTGCCAGTTCACGCGGTGTGCCGTGCAGGTGCTCGCGTTCGTTAATTGACTCACCGTGGTCAGCTGCGTAGAACACAATCGCTTTCTTATCGCGAACCTGATCAATCACGCTGGAAATAAAGTGATCCACATAGGTCACCGAGTTGTCGTAGGAGTTGATCATCTGCGCTTTGGTACAGCCGCTATCAACACCAATACATTCTGGCTTCCACTGCGCAAAGCTGCGCGGGTAACGCTGGGTGTAGTTAAAGTGCGACCCCTTGGTATGCAGAATGATCAGATGCTTACCATCCGGGTTGCGCCCCAGCGATTGCTGCATTTCGTCTACCAGCAACATATCATCTACCGGCTTGCCGCGGTTACGCGGTTCCGCACCAATCTGCTCACGATAAGCAATATTGTCCGCCATCGTATTGCTGTAGAACCACATTTCGCTTTGCATAGCGTAGAGATCAGAACTGAATCCTAACTGCTTCAATACCGCGAAAATGTTCTGTTCTTTTAATGTGCGCTGCGGATTATCTTCTGCTCCACCCTGACGCACAAACATGCAACGCAGAGAAAGTTTGGTCGCCGTGTCACAAGAATAGCCACGAAACGCCGCCAGATTTTTCTCCTGAGCCAGTTTCGGTGTGGTATTGCGTTCATAGCCGAAAATGCCCATATGATCCCAGCGCGTGGTTTCACCAATAATGAAAACGACATATGTATCATCAACGTTTTGTGGAGCCTGGTACGTAAACTTCTTCGCAGGGTTAAGGAGAGAATTGTTATCGGAAGATTCATCGACCCGCGCCCAGGCATAAAGACCTAACGCCGAAAGCCAGTTTGATGGCAGATAAGAGTTCGCGACAACGCCACCATAACTCGGCAAATCAACACCTGTCGCCCTCTCCACTTTCTTCTGCTGGATATCCAGCAAACGAATCGGTGCCCAAACCATAATACCTGCCAGTACGACGACCGCCAGGCTGCGAATACGTTGCCCTGGGGTTCGCAGTTGTCGGAGCAAGGTGTAGCGACAGCGGTTATTCCAGATAAGGATAAGAGGTAATGCGCTTACGGCGATTAACCAGAGAATAAAGTTCAGACCAACAACTTCTTTTGACAGATCGATATCGGTGGTCATGACGGATGCGATGATGCCATAACCAATGACCACATTAAGGAAAGTCATGTAATAGCTGGCACCTGCAGAAAAGAGCACCACCAGCGATGCCAGAATTCGCCAGCTGCGGCGGCCAAACAGCGAAAGCAGACGCAGTAAAAAGAAGGTCACCAGTACGGTAGCGACCAGTTCAACAACAGCAGAAACGCCTTTCCAGACGGTAAAATCGTGCGCATAGCTGCCGAAGCGGCGGTAAAAAACCGCGCCATTCATAAAAAGGCCAATATAGATTGCAAGCAAAAAGCTCAGCTTCTGCTGTGTAATCGATTTGATGTATCTCATGCAAACAAACCCTGGACAAACAGGTGATAACACCCTGCTTAGTGGCTTTTCAGGCCCGGCAGGGGAAAAGTGCGGAGGTAGTCAGATAAGTAAAATCTACACGCGCGAATAAGTAGACCACAGCAAAGGGAAAAAGTGTGGGGAAAGAGTGTGCATGAAGCACAAATTTACAAAAATGCAAGTTTGAAAAGAGACTTTAGCGTTACAAAAAGCAGTAAAAAGGGCCAGTTCACTGGCCCAAATTTTACGCGTCATTGTTTATACATTGCGTTGAAGCGTTTGATTCACACTAAGGCTAAAGCCCAGTAGCTCGCGGCAGGTCATTAAAGGGAGCCATGCGCCTCACGCAACATTTTCTGCTCTGGCTGGCGAATCGTCGTAGAAAGCGCCAGTGACAGAATCAGCAGGGCGAAAATCACGTAGAAAGTCACATAGAATCCGCCAAACAGTGAAGCGATAATCGAACCACAAATGCTGCCGATTCCGAAACCGAGGTAAATCACACCGTAGTTTTTTGCCAGATTATTTAGGCCGAAGAACTCACTGACCAGTGACGGGAACACCGTGATAGTGCCGCCGAAGTTAAATGCCACGCAGGCAATCGCTGCAAAGAACGTCACTGCATTCAATGGTGCAAACAGCAGGGCCGCCATGCCCACCAGCGAAATGACCTGACCAATGGTGATAACACGGATACGGGCGATTTTGTCAGACAGAATGCCCAGCACCAGACGACCAGAAAGGTTGGCGATGGAAATAACCGTCACAGCATTGGCTGCGGAAATTGCATCAAGATGCGCCAGACTTTGAGCGATATCTTTCGCCACGCCAATCACATACAGGCCACTCATGCAGGCGGTCAGGAACATAACTGCTAACATCCAGTACTGCGGTTTACGCATCGACTCTGCCAGCGTGTAATCCTTCTCCACCACACCATTGCTGGTTTTCACTTCCTGTTTCGGCGCATCTTTCATTAACGTTGCGCCAAAGACAATCATCACCAGTACAATCGCGCCCCAAATAACAAAGGTTTTTTCCAGACCGACCGTTTCCAACAGTTGCGTATCGATAAATTTGAAACCCAGACTACCAAGTCCATAAGAACCAATAGCGAAAGCAGAGATGAGTCCCTTACGCTCCGGGAACCACTTCACGCAGTTTGAGAGCGTCAGCAGGTAGCCCGCACCATCCGCCAGACCAACCAACACACCGGCGCTTAACCACAGCATCATCAGGTTGTTGGAATGTGCTGTCAGGAAGAAACCTAATCCCAGCAAAATGCCGGAAGCCATAGTGACGCGTTTAACACCAAAACGTTCTTGCAATTTGCCCGCAACAGAAGACGAAATTGCCAGCCCCAGACTTAACAAGCCGAAAGAGAAAGCAACCTGGCTTACCGGAGCCCCCAGCTTGGCAGAAAGCGCGCCGTTAAACAGACTCCAGGTATAAACCGACCCCAGGGCAAACTGGGTAATGATAGTACCGATGAGTGTCAGCCAGCGAGTACGCTGATAATTTGAAGGTGTCATGGCAGTATTCCTGCAGTAATAAAAAGGAAAAATCTCTGCTGACAACCATAACGAAGTGCACTTTATGCCTGGGGAAAAACGGCATGAAATGCCATCAGAACGGAATGAAATGCATTAGTTCAGGAATGAATGACTCGACAATTATTCACCAAATTTATTATTTAGTAAGTTAGTCCCCACTATCGCCACATTAGTTGTTATTTATGGGTTTCAATTGTATCTATAACGTTAAAATCTGGCGCTAACCCCCATCGTATACAGATAGTCATTATTGTTCGTGGTATTTTCTGCCTGAGATAACGCAGCGTAGGCGGCAATATTTTGATTGAGCAACATATCAGCACCTACCGTGACATCCAGCCAGTTGCCGTTCTGGTTTGTCGCCGTCATCCGGCTTAAGCCTGATTGCGCCTTCCAGATATTCTCGCCAAATTGCTGGTTATAGCTGATTTGCGCCCAGGGTCGGAGATCGCCAAGCCGGGAGTCAACACGCCAGCCTAAGGTACTCACGCTGGCATGCCATAACGGATCGGTCAGTGTAGTAGTACTGTCGCCAAACTCGTTATACATCGAGGTGGTTGTACCATCGTAATGTAATGCCGCGACCGGACCGGTTGTAACCTGTTCATATAAAGGAAAATTCCAGCCCATACTCATACTGCTGGTCACATCCACAGGGGTTTCTTCCGCCAGATTGACTTCCAGTCCCAGCGCCCTTTGGCTACTTTGAATACGTTGCGACAGAATATCGTTGTAATCAGGTTGATGATCGCTATCCCAGGTGTAGCGCTCTGTGGAATGTCCGGGTTGCGTATCAACGATATATTCTTGTTGCCAGGCGTAAGCTGTGTTGAGAAAAAAGGCACTGATTACCACGCTCGCCAGCAGGCTTAACTGCCAGCGACCACCGCTTTTTTTTATGATCATTAACACGACTCCAGGGAAGAGCCGAATTCGGCAATATTATTGTCATTGTATGAAGGATATCGGGCATAGTAGCCCTGTATTAAATATTGACTTTTTCACCGATGCGTCAAGAAAAGCGGCTGAAATTTTTACGATCGGGTACATAGCGAGGGAAAGTATGGAACGTTGCGGCTGGGTGAGTCAGGACCCGCTTTATATTGCCTACCATGATAATGAGTGGGGCGTGCCTGAAACTGACAGTAAAAAACTGTTCGAAATGATCTGCCTTGAAGGGCAACAAGCAGGGTTATCGTGGATCACCGTCCTCAAAAAACGCGAAAACTATCGCGCCAGCTTTCATCAGTTCGATCCGGTGAAGGTGGCTGCAATGCAGGAAGAGGATGTCGAAAGACTGGTACAGGACGCCGGGATTATCCGCCATCGCGGGAAAATTCAGGCAATTATTGGTAATGCGCGGGCGTACCTGCAAATGGAACAGAACGGCGAACCGTTTGCCGACTTTGTCTGGTCGTTTGTCAATCATCAACCACAGGTGACACAAGCCACAACGTTGAGCGAAATCCCTACATCTACGCCCGCCTCCGACGCTCTATCTAAAGCCCTGAAAAAGCGTGGTTTTAAGTTTGTTGGTACCACAATCTGTTACTCCTTTATGCAGGCATGTGGGCTGGTGAATGATCATGTGGTTGGCTGCTGTTGCTATCCGGGAAATAAACCATGATTCGGGAAGCGCAACGTTCAGAACTCCCCGCGATCCTCGAATTGTGGCTGGAAAGTACAACCTGGGGGCATCCCTTTATAAAAGCGAATTACTGGCGTGATTGCATTCCGCTGGTGCGGGATGCCTATCTTGCCAACGCGCAAAACTGGGTCTGGGAAGAAGACGGTAAGCTTCTCGGTTTTGTCAGCATTATGGAAGGCCGATTTCTGGCTGCAATGTTTGTCGCACCGAAGGCCGTCAGACGCGGTATTGGTAAGGCGCTAATGCAGTATGTGCAGCAGCGCCATCCCCATCTGATGCTGGAGGTTTATCAAAAAAATCAACCGGCGATAGATTTTTACCATGCGCAGGGTTTTCACATTGTCGACTGCGCATGGCAGGATGAAACCCAACTACCCACCTGGATTATGAGCTGGCCGGTGGTTCAAACGCTGTAAGTGTTAGTTCCGGACCGTTGTATTTTTCCAGCCATGCCAGCGCCGTATTACCCGCACAGCCATTCCCCAGCCGCGAGCTGGGGAGATCTTTGGTCAGAACGTTCACCGCGCCGTTTTTACAAATACCGTCAGCGGTTAAATCCAGATCCGGCCATGCCCCTTCATGAATGCAAATCACGCCAGGTTTAATTCCCTCGCTAATGACCGCTCCGGCAAGAATTTGCCCGCGTGCGTTCCACAACCGAACAATATCGCCATCTTGTATGCCGCGCGCCTGGGCATCGTCAGGATGAATGGTGACAGGCTCACGATTTGCCACCGCGTACAATTCGCGCAGAGAACTGTAATTCAGCTGGCTGTGCAGACGATGTGCCGGATGAGCAGAAAGTACCTGCAACTGTTCCGGTTCGGCATTGCCCTGCCATTCGTCCGGCTCCAGCCACATTGGATGCCCAGGGCAATCCGAATAAGCGTAATCGGCAATACGCTGCGAGAAGATTTCAATCTTGCCGCTGGCGGTTTTTAATGGATGCGCGTGCGGATCGCGGCGAAAATCGGCGAAGCGAATAAACCGCTCGCTGTCCGGGTTTTCCGGCATCTCAATTAACTGGTTGGCTTCCCAGAACTCAGCAAATGGCGGCAATTCAACCTGCTGGCTTGCCCCGCGCTGCCGTGCAACGTTATAAAACGTTTCCAGCCATTGCAGCTCACTTTTTCCTTCCGTAAACCGCGCATAGCCGCCCTTCTCCCAACGTTCACTCAACTCGGCAAAGACATCAAAATCATTACGCGCTTCATAACGTGGAGGCACCACTTGCTTCATCGGCACCAGATGCTGATTACTGTAATCGCCGGTCATGGTGAGGTCATTACGCTCAAACGAGGTGGTTGCAGGGAGGACGATATCGGCGTGTTTCGCCGCTGCCGTCCAGAAGCATTCGGAGATCACCACCAGCTCCGGTTTTTGCCAGGCACGAATCAGGCGATTGGTATCCTGATGATGAGTAAAGTTGGCGCCGCCCGCCCACCAGATAAAACGAATATCCGGGAAGTGACGGTTCATGCCATTGTGTTGGTATGCACCGCCAGGGTTTTCCAGAGCTTCAACAATACGGGCTACGGGGATTTTATCTACCGCATCGGTGCCACCTGGCAAGCTGCCCTGCATAGATGAAAGCACCGCAGCGCGGCGCGTAGGGTTACCACCATTGGCAAAATGGTAAGAAAGACCAAAGCCCCCGCCAGGCGTGCCGATTTGCCCTAACATTGCTGCCAGGGTGACGATCATCCAGTGTTTTTGCTCACCAAACTGCTGGCGCTGCATTCCCCAGCCAGCCATCAGCATGGTGGTATTTTGATGAAAAATAGCCGCCAGTTCGCGGATTTTCTCTGCGTTAATCCCACAAATCTCTGCCGCCCATTCGGCATTTTTCGCTATTCCGTCACTCTCGCCCAGCAAATAAGAGGCGAAGACGTCATAACCTGTGGTGCAACGCGCCAGAAACGCTTCGTCGTGCCAGCCATTTTCCACCAGCGTATGGGCGATCCCCAGCATCAGCGCAACATCGGTGCCCATGTGCGGTGCCACCCACTCCATTTTATCGCCAAAGAAATCGACGGTTTCCGATCGCATTGGATCAATGCAGATCAGCTTTTTCCCGCTGTCACGCAGTGCGGAAAAGTAAGAAAGCCCCTGCTCATCGGATGCATTCCACGCAATTTTCAGCGTATTGAGTGGGTTAGCGCTCCACAACACCACGACATCGCTATGTTCCAGCACCAGCGGCCAACTGGTCTGCTGTTGATAAACTTCGCTGCCCCCCACGACATACGGCATGATCGCCTGTGCCGCGCCGGTCGAATAATCCCCCAGATGCCCGGTATAACCGCCTGCCAGTGCCATATAACGTTGCAATAATGTCGAGGCCTTATGCAGTACGCCGTTTGAACGCCAGCCGTAGGAACCCGCAAAAATCGACGCCGGACCATAAGCCTCACGAATGCGTTTATGTTGATGATGGATGAGATCCAGCGCCTCATCCCAACTCACGCGAACAAATTCATCCTGCCCACGAATGCCTTGCGGGTTTTCCGGTGACGCAAGAAAGCCTTTGCGCACCATTGGAAATCGTACCCGTGTATTACTGTGAACCTGGTCGCGAACCGCGCTCTGCAAGGAGTTTTCCATTCCTGTGGCTAACGCGCCACGCGAGCTAAGCACGGTTTCGCCGTCGGTTTCAACCAGCATGGGCCCCCAGTGGGCGGCAGTCAGAACGGAATATCGTGAGGATGAGTTGGCCAAACCGAAGGCTCCTGAAAGGTTAGATGTATTGAGCAGTTAAATATTACTTACAAATTTCCGAGTATTCCCAGGAATAATCTTCATGTTCACGCGGCATAATCTCCCGCCACGGAACCCGTGGCAAAGAATAAAAAGGTTATTAAGGATTAACAATGAAGAAACGTGTTTATCTTATTGCCGCCGTAGTGAGTGGCGCTCTGGCGGTATCTGGCTGCACCACTAACCCTTACACAGGTGAACGCGAAGCAGGTAAATCTGCTATCGGTGCAGGTCTGGGCTCTCTCGTTGGCGCGGGTATTGGTGCGCTCTCTTCTTCGAAGAAAGATCGCGGTAAAGGCGCGCTGATTGGTGCAGCAGCAGGCGCAGCTCTGGGCGGCGGCGTTGGTTATTACATGGATGTGCAGGAAGCGAAGCTGCGTGACAAAATGCGCGGCACTGGTGTTAGCGTAACCCGCAGCGGGGATAACATTATCCTCAATATGCCGAACAATGTAACCTTCGACAGCAGCAGCGCGACCCTGAAACCGGCAGGCGCTAACACCCTAACCGGCGTGGCAATGGTGCTGAAAGAGTATCCGAAAACGGCGGTTAACGTGATTGGTTATACCGACAGCACGGGTGGTCACGACCTGAACATGCGTCTCTCCCAGCAGCGTGCGGATTCCGTTGCCAGCGCGTTGATCACCCAGGGCGTGGACGCCAGCCGCATCCGTACTCAGGGCCTTGGCCCGGCTAACCCAATCGCCAGCAACAGCACCGCAGAAGGTAAGGCGCAAAACCGCCGTGTAGAAATTACCTTAAGCCCGCTGTAATCCCTTTCATGCCAGGTGATGCAAAAATCACCTGGCATTCTTCAGTTTTCCTTCATCATATTTCAGGCTAAGGTGATCGCCTTATCAGTGAATGGAGAGAAGAATGAAGCCGTCCGTTATCCTCTACAAAGCCTTACCTGATGATTTACTGCAACGCCTGCAAGAGCATTTCACCGTTCATCAGGTGGCAAACCTCAGCCCACAAACCATCGAACAAAATGCAGCAATTTTTGCCGAAGCTGAAGGTTTACTGGGTTCAAACGAGAATGTTGATGCCGCATTGCTGGAAAAAATGCCGAAACTGCGTGCCACATCAACGATCTCCGTCGGCTATGACAATTTTGATGTCGATGCGCTTACCGCCCGAAAAATTCTGCTGATGCACACACCAACCGTATTAACAGAAACCGTCGCCGATACGCTGATGGCGCTGGTGTTGTCTACCGCTCGTCGGGTTGTGGAGGTAGCAGAACGGGTAAAAGCAGGCGAATGGACCGCGAGCATAGGCCCGGACTGGTACGGCACTGACGTTCACCATAAAACACTGGGCATTGTCGGGATGGGACGGATCGGCATGGCGCTGGCACAACGTGCGCACCTTGGCTTCAACATGCCCATCCTCTATAACGCGCGTCGCCACCATAAAGAAGCAGAAGAACGCTTCAACGCCCGCTACTGCGATTTGGATACTCTGTTACAAGAGTCAGATTTCGTTTGCCTGATCCTGCCGTTAACGGATGAGACGCATCATCTGTTTGGCGCAGAACAATTCGCCAAAATGAAATCCTCCGCCATTTTCATTAATGCCGGACGTGGCCCGGTGGTTGATGAAAATGCACTGATTGCTGCATTGCAGAAAGGGGAAATTCACGCCGCCGGGCTGGATGTCTTCGAACAAGAGCCACTGTCCGTAGATTCGCCGTTGCTCTCAATGGCCAACGTCGTCGCCGTACCGCATATTGGTTCTGCCACCCATGAGACGCGTTATGGCATGGCCGCCTGCGCCGTGGATAACTTGATTGATGCGTTACAAGGAAAGGTTGAGAAGAACTGTGTAAATCCGCACGTCGCGGACTAAGCCGCGACTGCGTGGAGTAAAGCCCGATAATCGCCCGGGCTTTTACTCTTTATTGGGTTGCAGTAACTGCTGTAGTCCAGGCCTGATTAAACGCCTGATGCTGTGCCGGTAATGGCGCAATCAGTTTGTTATATTCACTTGCCTGCTGCGAAGTCGGGAACTGGATGCCATTTGCGACAAAGCTCACCTGAGTACCTTGCTGAGCAATGTAGTCTCCAACCATCACCAGTTGTTGCGTGAAAGTTTGTGCCGCCGGAATCAACGGTTGCAAAGCATCAGCTGGCGTCGTTACCACTTTGGTGAATGCCTGATCAAAGACCGGTTTCAAATCATCGGTCTGTTTTAGCGCAGAGTGCGCAGCATCGGCCTGCAACTTCGCATTTTGCAACTGTTGCGCCAGTACGCCCAGAGAACCGTTCATTTCACGCAGTGGGCCGCTTTGCGTAACGTAATCCTGCGGTACGCGAATTGCGTTAACGCTGTCTACAACCGGGCGCAGACCGGAATCCATCGCCTGATTCACCTGCTGTGAATAACCATACAGAATCGCGTAATCAGAGACAAAAGGACCAAACTGTTTTTTCTGATCGGCAGTCAGGGTTGGTAGACGTTCACCGCTACGCATCACTGTATTCTGCAGGAAGTCGATAAACGCTTTACGCTGATCGCCTTCTTTATCAAAACACCCACTCAGGCTAACTACCATTAATAACGCCGCAAGAGGCGCAAACCAGCGAGAGCAGGACTTTCCTGTCGCCATTTTCTTACTCCTTTCACCCAAAAAAAGCGCACAACGACACACGCGTGTCTGACGTGACAAGGATAGTCCAGGACAGGCTTGCAGGATACCCTTTCTACGTAATCTTCCTGGTAAAATCATGGAGAAAATGAAACAAGGTTAATTTGTTGTTTCATTGTTAAAAAATGATAGTGCCGTTGCTTTTTTTGTAGCCAGAGATTTACGCTTTCTCAGAACGTTAGATTTTCGAAATCTTTACAAACCGGGAGTGGTAAGAGATATATCGGCATTTATCAGATCGTTAGGTGGCTATAAGTCACGCTAAATGACTGGCTGAATCGAATCATAGCCAGAGCATGCCCTGGCTACACCCCGCTGTGTCTGTTTTTCCCGACTATTCTTAATGAGCTTCGATGCAATTCACGATCCCGCAGTGTGATTTGAGGAGTTTTCAATGGAATATAAAGATCCCATGCATGAGCTGTTGAGCAGCCTGGAACAGATTGTTTTTAAAGATGAAACGCAGAAAATTACCCTGACGCACAGAACAACGTCCTGTACCGAAATTGAGCAGTTACGAAAAGGGACAGGGTTAAAAATCGATGATTTCGCCCGGGTTTTGGGCGTATCAGTCGCCATGGTAAAGGAATGGGAATCCAGACGCGTGAAGCCTTCAAGTGCCGAACTAAAATTGATGCGTTTGATTCAAGCCAACCCGGCATTAAGTAAGCAGTTGATGGAATAGACTTTTATCCACTTTATTGCTGTTTACGGTCCTGATGACAGGACCGTTTTCCAACCGATTAATCATAAATATGAAAAATAATTGTTGCATCACCCGCCAATGCGTGGCTTAATGCACATCAACGGTTTGACGTACAGACCATTAAAGCAGTGTAGTAAGGCAAGTCCCTTCAAGAGTTATCGTTGATACCCCTCGTAGTGCACATTCCTTTAACGCTTCAAAATCTGTAAAGCACGCCATATCGCCGAAAGGCACACTTAATTATTAAAGGTAATACACTATGTCCGGTAAAATGACTGGTATCGTAAAATGGTTCAACGCTGACAAAGGCTTCGGCTTCATCACTCCTGACGATGGCTCTAAAGACGTGTTCGTACACTTCTCTGCTATCCAGAACGATGGTTACAAATCTCTGGACGAAGGTCAGAAAGTGTCCTTCACCATCGAAAGCGGCGCTAAAGGCCCGGCAGCTGGTAACGTAACCAGCCTGTAATCTCTGCTTAAAAGCACAGAATCTAAGATCCCTGCCAAATGGCGGGGATTTTTTTATTTGTTTATTCAGGAAATAAATAATCGTTCGCGTAATAAAATCTATTATTATTTTTGTGAAGAATAAATTTGGGTGCAATGAGAATGCGCAACGCCGTAAGAAAGGCGGGAATAACTTCCCGCCGAAGACTCTTACTCTTTCAAATTGCAGGCTAAAAATGCCGCCAGCTCATAACTCCCCTGTTTAATATGCAATTCACACAGTGAATCTCTTATCATCCAGGTGAAAAATAAAAGCGTGCAACAAATCACTATTAAAGAAAGTAATCTATATTTCTGCGGCATTCCCAGCCTCCTGTGTTGATTTCCAACGAGTAAGAGGCTAACCTTATGGTGTTCAGGCATAGGGTAGCCTCACTTTGATTTATAGTCAGGTGGGGCTTTTCTCTGTCTGCCTTTCGGTGAATACCTGAGACAAACAGTCTCAAGCACCCGCAGCTATTCTAGCTTAATAAGTTCGTTTCTTCTCCTTGATATAATCCTAAAAAAATCTCATAAAATTAATATATGAGACAATCTTTATTCATCAGAAGATTATTAAAGGTTGCTCTATTATTTAGCGATAAAAAAGCCTGCCAGATGGCAGGCTTTTTAATAACGACGTTATTACTGCAACAGCGAAATATCCGCAACTCGCAGGAATAATTCGCGCAGTTTCTCCAGCATGGTAAGACGGTTGATTCGCAATTCTTTGTCATCAACCATGACCATCACTTTATCGAAGAAGGCATCAACCGGTTCACGCAGCTCAGCCAGTTCGACCAGCGCATCCTGGTAACGACCTTCAGCAAAGTACGGCTCTAGCTTGTCACGTAGCACCACAACCTGCATCGCCAGTTTAATTTCTTCCGGCTCTTTCAGAGTAGAGGCATTCACGCGGTCGCTCAGCACTTCGTCAGATTTCGCCAGAATGTTAGATACACGCTTGTTCGCCGCCGCCAGTGCTGCAGCTGCATCCAGGGTACGGAAGTGCGATACCGCTTTCATTCGGGCATCGAAATCAGCCGGACGAGTCGGACGACGCGCCAGTACCGCCTGGATGGTGTCAACGGTGTAACCTTCGTCCTGATACCAGGCGCGGAAGCGACCGAGCATAAAGTCGATAACATCATCAACCACGTTGGCATTAGTCAGCTTATCGCCATACAGACGCACTGCTTCTTCGGTCAGGGTTTGCAGGTCAAGATTGAGGTTCTTCTCAACGATAATACGCAGCACGCCAAGTGCGGCACGACGCAACGCAAACGGGTCTTTGTCGCCTTTCGGATGCTGGCCGATACCGAAGATACCCGCCAGAGTATCCATCTTGTCAGCTATCGCCAGCGCACAGGCTACCGGGTTAGACGGCAGGTCATCACCGGCAAAGCGCGGCTGATACTGCTCGTTCAGCGCCACTGCGACATCTTCCGCTTCACCATCGTGACGCGCGTAGTGCATACCCATAACGCCCTGAGTGTCGGTGAACTCGAAGACCATGTTAGTCATCAGGTCACACTTAGACAGCAGGCCCGCACGGGTGGCATGATTCACGTCAGCGCCAATCTGTTCAGCAATCCAGCCAGCCAGCGCCTGAATGCGGTCAGTTTTGTCGCGCAGCGTACCCAGTTGTTGCTGGAACAGCACGGTTTGCAGGCGCGGCAGGTTATCTTCCAGACGTTTTTTACGGTCGGTATTGAAGAAGAACTCGGCATCCGCCAGACGTGGACGAACGACTTTCTCGTTACCAGAGATAATTTGCTGCGGATCTTTCGATTCGATATTGGCAACGAAGATAAAGTTCGGCAGCAGTTTGCCGTCGTTCGCATACACCGGGAAGTATTTCTGGTCACCTTTCATGGTGTAAACCAGCGCTTCAGACGGCACCGCGAGGAATTTCTCTTCGAATTTTGCGGTCAGCACAACCGGCCATTCCACCAGCGAAGCGACTTCTTCCAACAGGCTTTCGCTTAAGTCAGCGTTACCGCCAATCTTACGCGCCGCTTCTTCGGCATCGGCTTTAATCTTCGCCTTACGTTCTTCGTAATCGGCGATGACTTTCCCGCGCTCACGCAGAATTTCCGGATACTGATCAGCATTGTCGATAGTGAATTCCGGCTCGCCCATAAAGCGGTGGCCGCGAATCACGCGATCGGACTGAATGCCCAGAATGGTTGCCGGAATGACTTTGTCGCCCAGCAGCAGGGTCACGGTGTGCACCGGACGCACGAAGTGCACGTCGCTTGCACCCCAACGCATCAGTTTCGGGATCGGCAGTTTCGCCAGCGAAGTCGCAACCATATTCGGCAACAGTGCTTCAGTACTTTCGCCCTTCACGTGGGCGCGATACAGCAGCCATTCGCCTTTATCGGTAGTCAGACGCTCAGCCTGGTCAACGGTAATACCGCAACCACGCGCCCAGCCTTCTGCCGCTTTGCTCGGTTTGCCTTCAGCGTCGAACGCCTGGGCAATCGCCGGGCCGCGTTTTTCGATTTCACGATCCGGTTGTGCTTCCGCCAGGTTAGCTACTTTCAGCGCCAGACGACGCGGAGCAGCAAACCATTGAACGGTGCCATGTGCGAGGCCAGCGTTATCCAGCTCCGCAGTAAAGTTCGCAGCAAAGGACTCAGCCAGGCTGCGCAGTGCTTTTGGTGGCAGCTCTTCAGTGCCGATTTCCACCAGAAAAGTTTTCTCAGACATAGCCGCCTCTTACTTATCTTTGTTGCACATCGGGAAGCCGAGGGCTTCACGGGAAGCGTAGTATGCTTCTGCCACTGCTTTGGTCAGGGTGCGAATGCGCAGAATATAGCGCTGACGCTCAGTGACGGAGATGGCTTTACGCGCATCCAGCAGGTTGAAGCTGTGGGCGGCTTTCAGAATACGCTCGTAGGCTGGCAACGGCAGCGGATTTTCCAGCGCCAGCAGCTGCTGCGCTTCTTTCTCGTATTGCTCGAAGCAGGTGAACAGGAAGTCCACATCCGCGTATTCGAAGTTGTAAGTGGACTGCTCCACTTCGTTCTGATGGAACACGTCGCCGTAGGTGGTTTTACCCAGCGGGCCGTCGCTCCAGACCAGGTCGTAAACGCTGTCTACGCCCTGAATGTACATTGCCAGACGTTCCAGACCGTAGGTGATCTCGCCGGTAACCGGTTTACACTCCAGACCACCAACCTGCTGGAAGTAAGTGAACTGCGTCACTTCCATGCCGTTCAGCCACACTTCCCAGCCCAGCCCCCAGGCACCCAAAGTCGGGTTTTCCCAGTTATCTTCCACGAAACGGATATCGTGGATAGTCGGGTCCATGCCCAGCTCTTTCAGAGAACCAAGGTACAGCTCCTGAATATTGTCCGGCGATGGCTTAATGACCACCTGGAACTGATAGTAGTGCTGTAAACGGTTGGGGTTTTCGCCGTAGCGACCATCGGTCGGGCGACGAGAAGGCTGAACATAAGCAGCCGCCATCGGTTCTGGCCCCAGCGCGCGCAGACAGGTCATTGGGTGAGAGGTTCCCGCGCCGACTTCCATGTCCAATGGTTGAACAATGGTGCAGCCCTGGCGAGCCCAGTAATCCTGTAAGGTCAGGATCAAGCCCTGGAAGGTCCTGGTATCAAACTTTTGCATATTATTTCGTGCTGGATACGTGTGGATTTAAAGGAAGGGATCAGTATACCCGCTGGATGGAAGATATACAGTACGAAACGGGAAAAAGCAGGGCTTAACGCATGGAAAGATGCAAAAAATGGCCATCCGCGTCAAAAGAACAGACAAACTGCTCTTTCCGGAAGGTATAACCACGCATTTCGTAGCTTCCCTGGAACTGTTCGAAGGCGGTGACGTCGATTTTTTGCTCGCCGGTGTTATAACGTTTTGCCGCCTGATCCTTGCATAACGCTTCCATATTCAACGAACGCAGAGGATCAACCTTTACCCGTTGTGCTTTCTGCACGGGTGGCGGTGTAGAACAACCCACTAGCGCCATAAGCACCATAAGCGCCATTGCCGGAAAGAAAGAGTTCATCATCATTAAATTACCGTCTGGTTTGCAGGTGAGTCTTATTATTTATATCGGTATAGTGGTTGATATCTTACGAATTTCCTCAAGCCTCTATAAGCTGTAGTGATAAAACTCAGATTATTCCAGTGCGCCAACCGAATGATTTATCGGTCAGACTTTTTTTAACCAGATACAGAGACACAGATGCAGCCCAAAATTTACTGGATTGATAACCTGCGAGGGATAGCGTGTTTAATGGTGGTGATGATTCACACCACTACCTGGTATGTGACCAATGCTCATAGTGTTAGCCCCGTCACCTGGGATATCGCCAATGTTCTGAATTCTGCCTCTCGTGTCAGCGTGCCGCTATTTTTCATGATTTCCGGCTATCTCTTTTTTGGCGAACGCAGCGCCCAGCCGCGCCATTTCTTACGTATCGGCTTATGTCTGCTTTTTTATAGCGCAATCGCACTGCTCTACATTGCGCTATTTACCTCCATCAATGTAGAGATAGCGCTGAAAAACCTGCTGCAAAAGCCAGTGTTTTACCACTTATGGTTTTTCTTCGCGATTGCGGTGATTTATCTGGTTTCACCGCTGATTCAGGTGAAGAACGTCGGCGGAAAAATGTTGCTGGTACTAATGGTGGTGATTGGTATTATCGCTAACCCAAACACAGTGCCGCAGAAAATTGACGGTTTTGAATGGCTGCCAATTAACTTATATGTCAATGGCGATACTTTTTACTACATCCTGTATGGCATGTTGGGCCGCGCTATAGGGATGATGGACACACAGCATAAAGCACTGTCGTGGGTGTGCGCCGCACTGTTTGCGACGGGGGTTTTTATTATCTCTCGCGGGACATTATATGAATTGCAGTGGCGCGGAAATTTTGCCGATACCTGGTATCTTTACTGTGGGCCGATGGTTTTTATCTGCGCAATCGCACTATTGACTCTGGTTAAAAATACGCTGGATACACACACTGTTCCCGGGCTTGGGCTGATATCACGCCATTCTTTAGGTATATACGGGTTCCACGCATTGATTATCCATGCGCTGCGTACCCGGGGGATTGAGCTTAAAAACTGGCCAATACTGGATATTATTTGGATCTTTTGCGCGACGTTGGCAGCGAGTTTGTTACTTTCTATGCTGGTACAACGAATCGACAGAAACAGACTAGTGAGTTAAATAAAAGCCCGGTCACATTGGACTGACCGGGCTTATGTGAATTATTCGCTGTATTCTTCCTGGGTAACCTGTGTTTCTTTTGGTGGGTTTATTCCGGCATCACGAATATTCTTCTGCACCGCTACTGCACCAAACAAGCTTAAGAAGAAAGCCAGCCCATAAAAACCTTTTTCGCTGAGTAATAACGTCGCATTCCACAGACCTACCATCAATAACGCAACAGAGATAATAAAGACAGTCAGGCAGGTCATATAATAAATGGAGGTGGTCGGTATGCCTTCATACTTGTCCCGAACGGTCTTTTGATAAGATGCCGCAGAAAACAGTCCTAGCACCAGCACGGCAAAATAATATCCTTTTTCATTTAACTGCATCTCTGCATTCCATAGCCCTAACAGATAGGTAACGATACCACCAACAAGAGCTATCCATGACACAATACTAAATGCCGGAGAATAGGTTGATATTTTGTTGTCCATCACAGTATTCCTTTCATTCCTGAATGTGTAAGAGCTTTATGTTGCTCATGCCGAGCGAAACAAACGCATTTGACCAAACAAGCAAACAAAAAAGGCGATGGGATAAATCACCATTTCATAAGCATTGATAGGCGCATTTAAAACACCGATAAACAAGAGACCGATAGTGATTAACGCAACTAACTGGCAGACATGGATAAAAAAATCATCCAGTTGCCCGAGTTTTTCTGCGCGAAGATATGCATAGTTGCCAAAAGTTGCCGTCATTAACACGCCAAGAAAATAGCCTTTTCCACTTAACAATGGGCATGAGATCCATAGCCCAAGCAGATAAACCAGCGCCCCGACAACAAATAATAGTTTTGCCACAGTCTTTGAGGTTTTCATAACGATCTCCATATCTACCAGCGATACATTACGAGTAACCAACGAAAGACAAAACTGAAAAATGCCATTAACAAATGATTTCAGAATAAATTCATACTAAATATTAATTAATTACTGATATATATAGATGTGAATTATCCCCCACCCGGTCAGGCAGGGGATAACGTTTACGCCATTAATGGCAGAAGTTGCTGATAGAGGCGACGGAACGTTTCACGTCGTGGCTGATAAGTGGCATAACGCTGCGCATCTGGTAAATGCGACTGTTCTAACGGCAGTTGTGGCAACAACTCAATGAGCGATTTCTCTGGATTCGCCGCAATCTGCGCCAGCCTTGCTGCGCCCAGTGCTGGCCCCACATCCCCCCCCGTGCGGTAATCGAGTTGCTGACCGCTGATATCCGCCAGCATCTGACGCCAGTACTCACTACGCGCCCCGCCACCAATCAACGTAACACTTTGCGGTTTAATGCCGCAGGCATGTACGACATCCATGCCATCTGCCAGCGCATAACCCACGCCTTCCAGCACTGCTCGCGCCAGTTCATTAGCACCATGTTGATGGGTCAAACCAAAGAAAACCCCCTTCGCCTGGGGATTATTGTGTGGTGTACGCTCGCCGGAAAGATAAGGCAGAAACCAAACTGGCTCGGCACTTTCATCAGCCTGTTGAGCAGCCGCGATTAAAGCTGGGACATTGTTCAGGCCCGTTAATTTCGCGGCCCAATCCAGACACGACGCTGCACTCAGCATCACAGACATTAAATGCCAACGCTGCGGGAGCGCATGGCAAAAGCTGTGTACGGCGCTTTCTGGCTTGCTTAAGAACCCTTCGCTGACAGCAAAATAGACCCCCGACGTCCCCAGCGATAACATTGCCTGATTAGCATCAACCATTCCTACACCAACCGCACCAGCTGCATTATCACCACCGCCTGCGACAACTGGCACTGCCGCCATACCCCATGCTTTCGCAACTTCAGGTAGCAAAGCACCAGTAATTTCGCTGCCTTCGTATAATGCGGGCATCTGGTCACGAGATAAGTGGCAAGCCTGCAGCATGACGTCACTCCAGTCACGCTTTGCGACATCCAGCCACATGGTGCCAGCTGCGTCAGACATATCGCTGGCAAACTCCCCCGTCATACGCAGACGCAAGTAATCTTTCGGTAATAATACTTTGTCGATTTGACGGAATATCTCCGGCTCATGCCGCTGAACCCATAGCAATTTAGGCGCAGTAAATCCGGGCATCATCAGGTTACCGGTAATCACCCGTGATTGCGGAACTCGCGCTTCCAGCAAAGTGCACTCTTGCGCACAGCGCCCGTCGTTCCACAAAATGGCAGGGCGTAATACCCGTTGCTGGGCATCCAGTAAGGTTGCACCGTGCATCTGGCCGGCAATACCCAATGCTTTAACGTCCTGCAGAGAATGCTGATCGCCCAGAGCTTTCATTGCGCGATCAGTTGCCTGCCACCACTGTTCCGGGTCTTGTTCCGACCAGAGTGGATGCGGGCGCGAAACGGTCAGCTTTTCCGTTTGCGAAGCAACCACCTCACCCTGCTCGTTGAGCAAAATAACTTTTACGCCCGAGGTGCCAAGATCTATCCCGATATACATATCGATCGTTCCTTAAAAAAATGCCCGGTATCGCTACCGATAACCGGGCCAACGGACTGCACAGTTAGCCGTTATTTGTCGAACAGATAATGGTTTACCAGATTTTCCAGTTGCTCCTGGCGACCACTCTGATGCACCGGAGACAAATTATGTTCCTGAGCATATTTGGCTAAATCTGCCAGTGACATTTGGCCTTTCAGGATTTGCTGGCCTAATTCGCTATTCCAGCCGGAATAACGCTGCGCGATGCGTTTATCCAGCTCGCCATCTTCAATCATGCGTGCTGCAATTTTCAGCGCCAACGCCATCGTATCCATCGCGCCGATATGACCGTAAAACAGATCATATTTATCAGTACTTTGACGACGGACTTTGGCATCGAAGTTCAGACCGCCGGTGGTGAAACCGCCTGCTTTGAGAATTTCATACATCACCAGCGCATTCTCTTCCACACTGTTCGGGAACTGGTCGGTGTCCCAGCCCAGTTGTGCATCGCCACGGTTGGCGTCGACAGAACCGAACAGGCCAAGCGCAATGGCGGTGGCTATTTCATGATGGAAAGAGTGACCTGCCAGCGTCGCGTGGTTAGCTTCAATGTTCAGTTTAATCTCTTTTTCCAGACCAAACTGTTTCAGGAAGCCATACACCGTCGCGGCATCGTAATCATATTGATGTTTAGTCGGTTCTTGCGGTTTCGGTTCGATAAGCAACGTACCCTGGAAACCGATTTTATGTTTATGCTCAACCACCATCTGCATAAAGCGGCCCAGTTGTTCACGCTCCTGACGCAAGTCGGTATTTAACAGCGTTTCGTAACCTTCACGACCGCCCCACAGAACATAGTTTTCACCGCCCAATTTATGGGTTGCTTCCATCGCTGTAACAACTTGCGTCGCCGCCCAACTAAAGACTTCTGGATCTGGGTTCGTCGCCGCACCCGCACCGTAGCGAGGGTTTGTAAAGCAGTTAGCGGTTCCCCACAGCAGCTTCACGCCGCTCTCTTCTTGCTTGCCTGCCAGGACATCAACCATTTGCGCAAAATTATTGATGTACTCTTTTAACGACGCGCCCTCAGGGGAAACATCCACATCGTGGAAGCAATAAAATGGCACATGTAACTTGTGGAAAAACTCAAATGCGACATCTGCTTTACGCTTCGCCAACGCCAGTGCCTCACCAGGCTGCTGCCACGGACGATTAAACGCCCCCACACCAAACATGTCCGCCCCGTTCCAGCAGAAGGTGTGCCAGTAGCAGGCGGCAAAACGCAAGTGCTCTTCCATACGCTTGCCCAACACCAGTTCGTCGGGATTATAGTGATGGAATGCTAACGGGTTAGAGGATTTTGAGCCTTCATAACGAACGCGATCGAGCTGGTCAAAATAGGCTTGCATATTGAACTCCATAATCAGGTAATGCCGCGGGTGATGGATGATGTCGTAATATTGGGCACTCCCTTTCAGTTGCTCAATTATGTTATTTCACACTGCTATTGAGATAATTCACAAGTGTGCGCTCGCTCGCAAAATAAAATGGAATGATGAAACTGGGTAATTCCTCGAAGAGAAAAATGCAATAAGTACAATTGCGCAACAAAAGTAAGATCTCTGTCATAAATCAAGAAATAAACCAAAAATCGTAATCGAAAGATAAAAATCTGTAATTGTTTTCCCCTGTTTAGTTGCTAAAAATTGGTTACGTTTATCGCGGTGATTGTTACTTATTAAAGCTGTCCTCTAACTACAGAAGGCCCTACACCATGAAAATAAAGAACATTCTACTCACCCTTTGCACCTCACTTCTGCTTACCAACGTTGCGGCTCACGCCAAAGAAGTCAAAATAGGTATGGCGATTGATGATCTCCGTCTTGAACGCTGGCAAAAAGATCGAGATATCTTTGTGAAAAAGGCAGAATCTCTCGGCGCGAAAGTATTTGTACAGTCTGCAAATGGCAATGAAGAAACACAAATGTCGCAGATTGAAAACATGATTAACCGGGGTGTCGATGTTCTTGTCATTATTCCGTATAACGGTCAGGTATTAAGTAACGTTGTAAAAGAAGCCAAACAAGAAGGTATTAAAGTATTAGCTTACGACCGTATGATTAACGATGCGGATATCGATTTTTATATTTCTTTCGATAACGAAAAAGTCGGTGAACTGCAGGCAAAAGCCCTGGTCGATATTGTTCCGCAAGGTAATTACTTCCTGATGGGCGGTTCGCCGGTAGATAACAACGCTAAGCTGTTCCGCGCCGGACAAATGAAAGTGTTAAAACCTTACGTTGATTCCGGAAAAATTAAAGTCGTTGGTGACCAATGGGTTGATGGCTGGTTACCGGAAAACGCACTGAAAATTATGGAAAACGCGCTGACCGCCAATAATAACAAAATTGATGCCGTGGTTGCCTCAAACGATGCCACCGCAGGCGGGGCAATTCAGGCATTAAGCGCGCAAGGTTTATCAGGGAAAGTAGCAATATCCGGCCAGGATGCGGATCTCGCAGGTATTAAACGTATTGCTGCCGGTACGCAAACTATGACGGTGTATAAACCTATTACATTGTTGGCAAATACTGCCGCAGAAATTGCCGTTGAGTTGGGCAATGGTCAGGAACCAAAAGCAGATACCACACTGAATAATGGTCTGAAAGATGTTCCCTCCCGCCTGCTGACACCGATCGATGTGAATAAAAACAACATCAAAGATACGGTAGTTAAAGACGGATTCCACAAAGAGAGCGAGCTGTAAGCGTTACGCCCCGGCACAGAGCGGGGGCGTGATTTCTCTCCATGCCGTGTAAATTAATTGGCTTAGGTGGAGTCGTTATGCCTTATCTACTTGAAATGAAGAACATTACCAAAACCTTCGGCAGTGTGAAGGCGATTGATAACGTTAGCTTGCGGTTGAATGCCGGCGAAATCGTCTCACTCTGCGGGGAAAATGGGTCTGGTAAATCAACGCTGATGAAAGTGCTGTGTGGTATTTATCCCCATGGCTCCTACGAAGGCGACATTATTTTTGCGGGAGAAGAGATTCAGGCGAGTCACATCCGCGATACCGAACGCAAAGGTATCGCTATCATTCACCAGGAATTGGCCCTGGTGAAAGAATTGACCGTACTGGAAAATATTTTCCTGGGTAACGAAATAACCCATAATGGCATTATGGATTATGATCTGATGACGCTACGCTGTCAGAAGCTGCTCGCACAGGTCAGTTTACTTATTTCACCAGATACCCGCGTTGGCGATTTAGGGCTAGGGCAACAACAACTGGTTGAAATTGCTAAGGCACTTAATAAACAGGTGCGCTTGTTAATTCTCGATGAACCGACAGCCTCATTAACTGAGCAGGAAACGTCGGTTTTACTGGATATTATTCGCGATCTACAACAGCACGGTATCGCCTGTATTTATATTTCGCACAAACTCAACGAAGTCAAAGCGATTTCCGATACGATTTGCGTTATTCGCGACGGTCAGCACATTGGTACGCGTGATGCTGCCGGAATGAGTGAAGACGATATTATCACCATGATGGTCGGGCGAGAGTTAACCGCGCTTTACCCTAATGAACCACATACCACCGGAGATGAAATATTACGTATTGAACATCTGACGGCATGGCATCCGGTTAATCGTCATATTAAACGAGTTAATGATGTCTCGTTTTCCCTGAAACGTGGCGAAATACTGGGTATTGCCGGACTCGTTGGTGCCGGACGTACCGAGACCATTCAGTGCCTGTTTGGCGTGTGGCCCGGACAATGGGAAGGAAAAATTTATATTGATGGCAAACAGGTAGATATTCGTAACTGTCAGCAAGCCATCGCCCAGGGGATTGCGATGGTACCCGAAGACAGAAAGCGCGACGGCATCGTTCCGGTAATGGCGGTTGGTAAAAATATTACCCTCGCCGCACTCAATAAATTTACCGGCGGTATTAGCCAGCTTGATGACGCGGCAGAGCAAAAATGTATTCTGGAATCAATCCAGCAACTCAAAGTTAAAACGTCGTCCCCCGACCTTGCTATTGGACGTTTGAGCGGCGGCAATCAGCAAAAAGCGATCCTCGCTCGCTGTCTGTTACTCAACCCGCGCATTCTCATTCTTGATGAACCTACCAGGGGTATCGATATTGGCGCGAAATACGAGATCTACAAATTAATTAACCAACTCGTCCAGCAGGGTATTGCCGTTATTGTCATCTCTTCCGAATTACCTGAAGTGCTCGGCCTTAGCGATCGTGTACTGGTGATGCATGAAGGGAAACTAAAAGCCAACCTGATAAATCATAACCTGACTCAGGAGCAGGTGATGGAAGCCGCATTGAGGAGCGAACATCATGTCGAAAAGCAATCCGTCTGAAGTGAAATTGGCCGTACCGACATCCGGTGGCTTTTCCGGGCTGAAGTCACTGAATTTGCAGGTCTTCGTGATGATTGCAGCTATCATCGCAATCATGCTGTTCTTTACCTGGACCACCGATGGTGCCTACTTAAGCGCCCGTAACGTCTCCAACCTGTTACGCCAGACCGCGATTACCGGCATCCTCGCGGTAGGAATGGTGTTCGTCATAATTTCTGCTGAAATCGACCTTTCCGTCGGCTCAATGATGGGGCTATTAGGTGGCGTCGCGGCGATTTGTGACGTCTGGCTAGGCTGGCCTTTGCCACTTACCATCATTGTGACGTTGGTTCTGGGACTGCTTCTCGGTGCCTGGAACGGATGGTGGGTCGCGTACCGCAAAGTCCCTTCATTTATTGTCACCCTCGCGGGCATGTTGGCATTTCGTGGCATACTCATTGGCATCACCAACGGCACGACTGTATCCCCCACCAGCGCCGCGATGTCACAAATCGGGCAAAGCTATCTACCCGCCAGCACCGGCTTCATCATTGGCGCGCTTGGCTTAATGGCTTTTGTTGGCTGGCAATGGCGCGGAAGAATGCGCCGTCAGGCTTTGGGTTTGCAGTCTCCGGCCTCTACCGCAGTTGTCGGTCGCCAGGCATTAACGGCGATTATCGTCTTAGGCGCAATCTGGCTGTTGAACGATTACCGTGGCGTTCCCACTCCTGTTCTGCTGCTGACGTTGCTGTTACTCGGCGGAATGTTTATGGCAACGCGGACGGCATTTGGAAGACGCATTTATGCCATCGGCGGCAATCTGGAAGCAGCACGGCTCTCCGGGATTAACGTTGAACGCACCAAACTTGCCGTGTTCGCTATTAACGGATTAATGGTAGCCATCGCCGGATTAATCCTCAGTTCTCGACTTGGCGCTGGTTCACCTTCTGCGGGAAATATCGCCGAGCTGGACGCAATTGCAGCATGTGTGATTGGCGGCACCAGTCTGGCAGGCGGCGTCGGGAGCGTGGCTGGAGCGGTAATGGGGGCATTCATCATGGCTTCACTGGATAACGGCATGAGTATGATGGATGTACCGACCTTCTGGCAGTATATCGTTAAAGGTGCGATTCTGTTGCTGGCAGTATGGATGGACTCCGCAACCAAACGCCGTTCTTGATTTTGATAAAAATTTTCTCAAAACCGGTAACTTATTACCGGTTTTGAGTTTTTGCATGATTCAGCAGGAAAAGAACCATGTTTACTAAACGTCACCGCATCACATTGCTGTTCAATGCTAATAAAGCCTATGACCGTCAGGTAGTAGAAGGCGTAGGGGAATATTTACAGGCGTCACAATCGGAATGGGATATTTTCATTGAAGAAGATTTCCGCGCCCGCATTGATAAAATCAAGGACTGGTTAGGAGATGGCGTCATTGCCGACTTCGACGACAAACAAATCGAGCAAGCGCTAGCTGATGTCGACGTCCCCATTGTTGGGGTTGGTGGTTCGTATCACCTTGCCGAAAGTTACCCACCCGTTCATTACATTGCCACCGATAACTATGCACTGGTTGAAAGCGCATTTTTGCATTTAAAAGAGAAAGGCGTTAACCGCTTTGCTTTTTATGGTCTTCCGGAATCCAGCGGCAAACGTTGGGCCACTGAACGCGAATATGCATTTCGTCAGCTTGTCGCCGAAGAAAAGTATCGCGGAGTGGTTTATCAGGGGTTAGAAACAGCGCCAGAGAACTGGCAACACGCGCAAAATCGGCTGGCAGACTGGCTACAAACGCTGCCGCCGCAAACCGGGATCATTGCCGTTACCGACGCCCGGGCGCGGCATATTCTGCAAGTATGTGAACATCTACATATTCCCGTACCGGAAAAATTATGTGTGATTGGCATCGATAACGAAGAACTGACCCGCTATCTGTCGCGTGTCGCCCTTTCTTCGGTCGCTCAGGGCGCACGGCAAATGGGATATCAGGCGGCAAAACTGTTGCATCGATTATTAGATAAAGAAGAAATGCCGCTACAGCGGATTTTGGTCCCACCAGTTCGCGTCATTGAACGGCGCTCAACAGATTACCGTTCGCTGACCGATCCCGCCGTTATTCAGGCCATGCATTACATTCGTAATCACGCCTGTAAAGGGATTAAAGTGGATCAGGTACTCGATGCCGTCGGGATCTCGCGCTCCAATCTTGAGAAGCGTTTTAAAGAGGAGGTGGGTGAAACCATCCATGCCATGATTCATGCCGAGAAGCTGGAGAAAGCGCGCAGTCTGCTGATTTCAACCACCTTATCGATCAATGAGATATCGCAAATGTGCGGTTATCCATCGCTGCAATATTTCTACTCTGTTTTTAAAAAAGCATATGACACGACGCCAAAAGAGTATCGCGATGTAAATAGCGAGGTCATGTTGTAGCGATGATGAGAATTGTCGGCGTCGCATCAGGTAACTCAGCACAACCACCTGATGCGAGCAAAAGCCTTATCCGACTGGCAAGTCGGATAAGGCTCGAGGAAATGCAATTACATATGCGCCGCGATTAACCGTTGGTTATCCTGGTACATTGCGAACAGGTAGTTGTTATAACTCTTCCCTTTGGTCGAGTAGCCCTTCAGCTTGTGAATCATCGCTGTGGCAGTCACTTCCTGATCCGCTTTACGCAGTTGTGCACGCGATTTACGGAACGAAGAGTAAGCCGGGTGAGTATTCAGGTTAGTGACATAGGCGCTCACCGATTCTTTGACAGAACTGAACTGTGAGTACCCCTTCACTTTACCCGGCGCATTGGTACAACGTCCTTTCATGCACTTCATGCCGAATAGGTTGTTGTTGCTACGCGCCAGCTTCGACGTTCCCCAACCGCTTTCTGCTGCAGCCATCGTCGCTACCATACTAGTGGGGATAATGTCTACGCGTTCCAGCAAGGTATTCCACGGGATTTTTCGCGTATTACCAGACCACTTCACCTTGTAGCGTTTGGCGATGTCTTTCAGACGCGCACGCTCAGCAGGTGACCATTGGCCCTGATACTGTTTTGAAATGAGCCAGTTACGTTCCGCAGTAATGGCCGCATTTTGGCTGGTAATGTAAGGCATTACGGTCCGGAGAAACGCTTTTTTCCTTGGTGTTCCGGAAGGGTATTTTCGCAAATCAGGAAGTGAACTACTCTTTGCACTATTGCGAGAATACTCTTGTTTACTGCTTACCTGTTTATTACTAGCTTTAATTAAGTGGGACTTTTGACTCGCTGTTGTTGTGTGCGTCTTCGCTAACACCTCACTCGAAAACACCAGAGTGAGTAACATAAGAATCATCGCCCCATATCGTCGTATGGGAGTCAAAATCATCAGGTCTCCTGGTCGGATTTAATCATTCCAACACCTTATATTTTTCACAAATTTGAGAGTTGAATCTCAAATCATATCAAAAATAGCTGTCAAGAGCACCCCAAGGAATAGTCCAAATCTGAAACTATGTCACGAGTTAACGATTCAGATTGGCGCTAAATCGCAGAAAATGTGGGGTTTATCGCAAAATTCAGCCGTTTTTTGCGCGCGATCGCTCACCCTTGCTTCTCATCCTGTGGACTTACCGCTCAGGGATGAGTTTTGTCTGGCTTATCGCTGGCAAACTGTCTGAAATCGCAGCAATAAGGACTCATCCGCCATGAAACTCGCCGCCTGTTTTCTGACACTCCTTCCTGGCTTCGCCGTTGCCGCCAGCTGGACTTCTCCGGGGTTCCCTGCCTTTAGCGAACAGGGAACGGGAACATTTGTCAGCCACGCGCAGTTGCCCAAAGGTACGCGCCCACTCACGCTAAATTTTGACCAACAGTGCTGGCAGCCTGCGGATGCGATAAAACTCAATCAGATGCTTTCCCTGCAACCTTGTAGCAACACGCCACCTCAATGGCGATTGTTCAGGGACGGCGAATATACGCTGCAACTAGACACCCGCTCCGGTACACCAACATTGATGATTTCCATCCAGAACGCCGTCGAACCGGTAGCAAACCTGGTCCGTGAATGCCCGAAATGGGATGGATTACCGCTCACTCTGGATGTCAGCGCCACTTTTCCGGAGGGAGCCGCAGTCCGGGATTATTACAGCCAGCAAATTGCGATAGTGAAGAACGGTCAAATAACGTTACAACCCGCTGCCACCAGCAACGGTTTACTCCTGCTGGAACGGGCAGAAACTGACACATCCGCCCCTTTCGACTGGCATAACGCCACAGTTTACTTTGTGCTGACAGATCGTTTCGAAAACGGCGATCCCAGTAATGACCAGAGTTACGGACGTCATAAAGACGGTATGGCAGAAATTGGCACTTTTCACGGCGGCGATTTACGCGGCCTGACCAACAAACTGGATTATCTCCAGCAGCTGGGCGTCAATGCTTTATGGATAAGCGCCCCATTTGAGCAAATTCACGGCTGGGTCGGCGGCGGTACAAAAGGCGATTTCCCGCATTATGCCTACCACGGTTATTACACACAGGACTGGACGAATCTTGATGCCAATATGGGCAGCGAAGCCGATCTACGGACGCTGGTTGATAGCGCGCATCAGCGCGGTATTCGTATTCTCTTTGATGTCGTGATGAACCACACCGGCTATGCCACACTGGCGGATATGCAGGAGTATCAGTTTGGCGCGTTATATCTTTCTGGTGACGAAGTGAAAAAAACGTTGGGTGAACGCTGGAGCGACTGGAAACCTGCCGCCGGGCAAACCTGGCATAGCTTTAACGATTACATTAATTTCAGCGACAAAACAGGCTGGGATAAATGGTGGGGAAAAAACTGGATCAGAACGGATATCGGCGACTACGACAATCCTGGATTTGACGATCTCACCATGTCGCTGGCCTTTTTACCGGATATCAAAACCGAATCAACTACCGCTTCTGGCCTGCCAGTGTTCTATAACAACAAAACGGATACCCACGCTAAAGCCATTGACGGCTTTACCCCTCGAGATTACTTAACCCATTGGTTAAGCCAGTGGGTCCGTGACTACGGAATTGATGGTTTTCGGGTCGATACCGCCAAGCATGTTGAGTTGCCCGCCTGGCAGCAACTGAAAACCGAAGCCAGCGCCGCACTTCGCGAATGGAAAAAAGCGAATCCCGACAAAGCATTAGATGACAAACCTTTCTGGATGACCGGTGAAGCCTGGGGCCACGGCGTGATGCAAAGTGACTACTATCACCACGGCTTCGATGCGATGATCAATTTCGATTATCAGGAGCAGGCGGCGAAAGCGGTCGATTGTCTGGCGCAGATGGATACGACCTGGCAGCAAATGGCAGAGAAATTGCAGGATTTCAACGTGTTGAGCTATCTTTCGTCGCATGATACCCGCCTGTTCCGTGAAGGGGGCGACAAAGCAGCAGAGTTATTGTTATTAGCGCCAGGTGCAGTACAAATCTTTTATGGTGATGAATCCTCTCGTCCGTTCGGTCCTACCGGTTCTGATCCGCTGCAAGGCACGCGTTCGGATATGAACTGGCAGGATGTTAACGGTAAATCTGCCGCTAGCGTCGCGCACTGGCAGAAAATCAGCCAGTTCCGCGCCCGCCATCCCGCAATTGGCGCGGGCAAACAAACGACACTTTCGCTGAAGCAGGGCTACGGCTTTGTTCGTGAGCATGACGACGATAAAGTGCTGGTCGTCTGGGCGGGGCAACAGTAACGTTTTCGGCTTCCCGTTCGTCAGTACCTCGGGAAGCCGCCAACCAGGATAAAATGTCAGCCCTAATCAGAGTTGCAGGATAAAGCACCGCTCCCACTTCAACAGAGCGATTTGCACCCCAGCAAATGTAGCGTTATTGTTACCTTCCTTGCTACAGAGTTCGACAGATATCCCGCTATGACATTCTCCCTTTTTGGTGACAAATTTACCCGCCACTCCGGCATTACGCTGCTGATGGAAGATCTGAACGACGGTTTACGCACGCCTGGCGCGATTATGCTCGGCGGCGGTAATCCAGCGCAGATCCCGGAAATGCAGGACTACTTCCAGACGCTACTGACCGACATGCTGGAAAGTGGCAAAGCGACTGATGCACTGTGCAATTACGACGGTCCACAGGGGAAAACGGAGCTACTCACACTGCTTGCCGGAATGCTACGCGAGAAGTTGGGTTGGGATATCGAACCACAGAATATTGCACTAACAAACGGCAGCCAGAGCGCGTTTTTCTACTTATTTAATCTGTTCGCCGGACGCCGTGCCGATGGTCGGATCAAAAAAGTGCTGTTTCCGCTGGCACCGGAATACATTGGCTACGCTGACGCCGGACTGGAAGAAGATCTGTTTGTCTCTGCGCGTCCGAATATTGAACTGCTGCCGGAAGGCCAGTTTAAATACCACGTCGATTTTGAGCATCTGCATATTGGCGAAGAAACCGGGATGATTTGCGTCTCCCGGCCGACGAATCCAACAGGCAATGTGATTACTGACGAAGAGTTGCTGAAGCTTGACGCGCTGGCGAATCAACACGGCATTCCGCTGGTGATTGATAACGCTTATGGCGTCCCGTTCCCGGGTATCATCTTCAGCGAAGCGCGCCCGCTGTGGAATCCGAATATCGTACTGTGCATGAGTCTTTCCAAGCTGGGTCTACCAGGCTCCCGCTGCGGCATTATCATCGCCAATGAAAAAATCATCACCGCCATCACCAATATGAACGGCATTATCAGCCTGGCACCTGGCGGTATTGGTCCAGCGATGATGTGTGAAATGATTAAGCGTAACGATCTGCTGCGCCTGTCTGAAACAGTCATCAAACCGTTTTACTACCAGCGTGTTCAGGAAACTATCGCCATCATTCGCCGCTATTTACCGGAAGATCGCTGCCTGATTCATAAACCGGAAGGAGCCATTTTTCTCTGGCTATGGTTTAAGGATTTGCCAATTACGACCGAGCAGCTCTACCAGCGCCTGAAATCGCGCGGCGTGCTGATGGTGCCGGGGCACAACTTCTTCCCAGGGCTGGATAAACCGTGGCCACATACACATCAATGTATGCGTATGAACTACGTGCCGGAGCCGGATAAAATTGAAGCGGGGGTGAAGATTCTGGCGGAAGAGATTGAACGCGCCTGGGCTGAAAGTCATTAAAAATTGCCTGATGCGCTACGCTTATCAGGCCTACATCATTTCTGCAATATATTGAATTTGGTAGAATTTGTAGGCCGGATAAGGCGTTTTAGCCGCATCCGGCATAAACAAAGCGCATTATTCCTGCGTTAAAAAACGTCGGAAAAACGTTTCAAACAGACTGCTGCCGTAGCCGATGCCGCTGCACTTTCTCGACATCCATGCACTGCAACGCCTTTGTCGGGCAGGCTTCAACACAGGCCGGTCCCGTCGCCCGATGCCAGCACAGATCGCACTTAATCGCCCTCGCCTTTTTGCGCGAAGAAACGACCTCCATCGCACCAAACGGGCAAGCCAGCATACAGCTTTTACAGCCAATGCAACGTGATTGTTCAACGAAAATATGCCCATGTTCGCGACTTATCGCGTCAACAGGGCACACATTTGCGCACGGTGCATCTTCACACTGATGACAGGCTACAGCCGTGGTGTAAGTATGATCTTTAATGACACGAATACGGGAAATAAACTCGTCTGGTGACAACGCAGCGCAATCCTGATTCTCCTGATGCGACACTGCGCAAGCCACTTCACAGGTACGGCAACCGATACATTTCGTCGCATCCGCAATAATAAACCGGTTCATGATCACTCCTTTGCACTAAAACAGCAGAGTGCCAGAGAGCGCGTCTCTACTGCTTTGATCCAACGAAGGAAATGTTAAAGTTTTGGCACTTGTCCAGAGCGTTATGTGATCGCGCCCTGGTCGTCCCTGACAGTAAATCCCAGTTCATTAGAAATAGCCTGCGCGGTTTCACGCAGTGGTTTCAGGAGATTTTTCTCCCCCACCTGTTTCAGACGTGATGTCGAAAGCGAAATCGACACGGCGTACGGCACCCGCCCATGAATATCAAACACCGGAACAGCAATACAGGAGACGCCGAGTTCGTTTTCTTCTCTGTCCATCGCCGCTCCGCTTTCACGAATGTGCGCCAGTTCATCGAACATCGCGGGCAGCTCGGTAATGGTATTGCGGGTTAACGGCTGGATCTCATGCTGATGGCTTTCCCAGTATGACTTCACGTAGTCCGGGTGACCAAACGCCATGTAGATCTTGCCCATTGCGGAACAGTAGAGCGGCATATGCTGGCCTATATAGGCACGGGTTCGCAGCATCCCGGTTGTGGGTTCCAGCTTATAAATCAAAATAGCGTGATCGTCTTCGCGGCTGGAGAAGTTAATGGTTTCACCAGTGGCGATGTTCAGTGCCTCAAGATGCGGAGCGGCGATATGAATGATATTCAGCGAAGACAGCGCCTTCTGCCCGACGGCAATAAATTTGGTAGTCAGGCGGTAACTCCCTGCGGCGGGCGCGGTGGTCACATAGCCGCAGGATTGTAATCCCTGCAATAAGCGATGGACGGTACTCTTATTTAAACCAGCCAGCTCCGAAAGATGCGCCAACGGACAACCGTTTGGATAGTTGCTCAAAATCTCAATCAGCATCAACCCGCGAAACAGACTCTGGCTTCCGGCTGGACGCTCTTTTTCCTGCGCCATCTCGTTCTCTTTTTTTCCCATCACTTCTTTCCCCATTTTGTCGCGTCCTGATGGTAGCGCAAAGTGTGTCGTAGTTCACGATCTCGACAGATAATTTATAACCAATTGATTTTTAAGTTTTTTGAAATTCATCAATCAGATTGCTTTGTTAAAAAGCGATCGATATATTTGAAATCAGATTTCGCATATTGAAATTTTAAGCCAAAAAAGCGATCAAAAAAACAAGGAAGCCAGGGATGAAAGTGACATTTGAGCAGTTAAAAGCAGCCTTTAATCGAGTCTTAATTTCACGCGGCGTTGACAGCGAAACGGCTGATGCCTGTGCCGAAATGTTCGCCCGCACTACCGAATCCGGCGTTTATTCTCACGGCGTCAACCGTTTCCCTCGTTTCATTCAACAACTGGAAAACGGCGATATCATTCCTGATGCCCAACCCAAACGTATAACCAGCCTCGGCGCAATTGAACAGTGGGACGCCCAGCGTTCGATCGGCAATCTGACAGCGAAAAAGATGATGGATCGCGCCATTGAACTGGCTGCCGATCACGGTATTGGTCTGGTGGCGTTGCGTAATGCCAACCACTGGATGCGCGGCGGCAGCTACGGCTGGCAGGCGGCGGAAAAAGGCTATATTGGCATTTGCTGGACCAACTCCATCGCCGTAATGCCACCGTGGGGCGCAAAAGAGTGTCGCATCGGCACTAACCCGCTGATCGTCGCCATTCCTTCTACCCCAATCACCATGGTCGATATGTCGATGTCGATGTTTTCCTACGGCATGTTAGAAGTTAACCGCCTTGCAGGTCGTCAGCTCCCGGTCGATGGTGGCTTTGATGATGAGGGCAATTTGACCAAAGAACCTGGCGTTATCGAGAAAAATCGTCGAATTTTGCCGATGGGCTATTGGAAAGGTTCGGGCATGTCGATTGTGCTGGATATGATCGCCACTCTCCTTTCTGACGGCGCGTCAGTTGCTGAAGTCACCCAGGATAACAGCGACGAATACGGTGTTTCGCAAATCTTTATCGCCATCGAAGTGGATAAATTGATCGACGGCCCCACCCGCGATGCCAAGCTGCAACGCATCATGGATTATGTTACTACCGCTGAACGCGCCGATGAAAACCAGGCCATTCGCTTACCCGGCCACGAATTTACCACCCTGCTGGCAGAAAACCGCCGTAACGGTATTACCGTTGATGACAGCGTATGGGCAAAAATTCAGGCGTTATAAGGAGATAAGCCATGATTTTTGGACATATCGCGCAGCCTAACCCGTGCCGTTTTCCCGCCGCCATTGAAAAGGCGCTCGATTTTCTGCGCGCTACCGATTTCAACGCCCTGGAGCCGGGCGTTGTCGAAATCGACGGCAAAAATATTTACGCACAAATTATCGACTTAACGACGCGTGCAGTAGAGGAAAACCGTCCGGAAGTGCATCGTCGGTATATCGATATTCAATTTCTGGCGTGGGGCAAAGAGAAAATCGGCATTGCTACTGATACAGGAAATAATAAAATCAGCGAATCACTATTAGAGCTGCGCGATATTATTTTTTATCACGATAATGAACATGAATCATTTATAGAAATGATACCGGGTAGCTACGCTATTTTCTTTCCTCAGGATGTTCATCGACCAGGCTGTATTCTGCAAACAGCCTCTGAGATACGAAAAGTTGTGGTTAAAGTCGCATTAACGGCGCTAAATTAATCGAATAATCGTCTACGCCAGAATGCCTGGGTAATGTTATTGCTCTAACTATATTAATAATTCAGGTTGCTGCACATGCAATTTGAATTATGACAAACATAGCCTCAAGGAATAGCTATGAAAAAAATACTTGAAGCAATACTGGCGATTAATCTCGCCGTACTTTCCTGTATTGTGTTTATAAACATTATTTTAAGATATGGTTTTCAGACAAGTATTTTATCTGTAGATGAATTGTCGCGTTATTTATTTGTCTGGTTAACCTTTATTGGCGCGATTGTGGCTTTTATGGATAACGCCCACGTTCAGGTTACCTTTCTGGTGGAGAAACTCTCCCCCGCGTGGCAGCGGCGAGTCGCTCTGGTTACCCATTCCTTAATCTTATTTATTTGTGGCGCTCTGGCCTGGGGCGCAACGCTAAAAACAATTCAGGACTGGAGCGATTATTCACCGATCCTCGGCTTGCCCATCGGCCTGATGTATGCCGCTTGTCTGCCCACCAGCCTCGTTATCGCATTCTTTGAGCTGCGCCTTTTATATCAACTCATCACGCGTAGCAATTCTCTAACGCCGCCACCGCAAGGAGCTTAATCATGGCTGTGCTGATTTTTCTGGGCTGCCTGTTGGGTGGCATTGCTATCGGTTTGCCTATTGCCTGGTCGCTACTGTTGTGCGGGGCGGCGCTTATGTTCTGGCTGGATATGTTTGATGTCCAGATCATGGCGCAAACGCTGGTAAACGGTGCTGACAGCTTCTCCCTGCTGGCGATTCCGTTCTTTGTACTGGCGGGTGAAATCATGAATGCGGGCGGCTTATCAAAACGCATTGTTGACCTGCCGATGAAACTGGTCGGGCATAAACCAGGCGGGTTGGGCTACGTAGGCGTGCTGGCGGCAATGATTATGGCGAGCCTTTCCGGTTCTGCTGTTGCGGATACCGCCGCCGTTGCCGCGCTACTGGTGCCGATGATGCGCAGCGCTAACTACCCGGTCAACCGTGCTGCGGGGCTGATTGCCTCTGGCGGGATTATCGCGCCAATTATTCCCCCTTCCATTCCATTTATTATCTTCGGTGTTTCCAGCGGATTATCCATCAGTAAGTTGTTTATGGCGGGTATTGCCCCAGGCATTATGATGGGCGCAACGCTGATGCTCACCTGGTGGTGGCAGGCCAGTCGTCTTAATTTACCCCGTCAGCAAAAAGCAACGAAACGAGAAATCTGGCACTCTTTTGTTTCCGGTATCTGGGCGCTATTTCTTCCGGTCATTATTATTGGCGGCTTTCGCTCCGGTCTGTTTACCCCTACCGAAGCCGGGGCCGTTGCTGCTTTCTATGCGTTGTTTGTCGCCACGGTTATTTACCGTGAAATGACCTTCGCCACACTTTGGCATGTACTTATTGGCGCGGCGAAAACCACCTCAGTGGTAATGTTTCTGGTAGCTTCGGCACAAGTTTCCGCCTGGCTAATTACCATTGCTGAACTGCCAATGATGGTTTCTGATTTACTGCAACCGTTAGTGGAATCACCGCGTCTGCTGTTTATCGTTATTATGCTGGCGATTTTGATAGTCGGTATGGTCATGGATTTAACGCCGACGGTGTTAATTCTTACCCCGGTATTAATGCCTTTAGTTAAAGAGGCAGGAATCGATCCGATTTACTTCGGAGTCATGTTTATCATCAACTGCTCAATCGGCTTAATTACACCGCCTATCGGTAATGTGCTTAACGTTATTTCAGGGGTGGCTAAACTCAAATTCGATGATGCAGTCAGAGGCGTTTTCCCTTACGTCCTGGTTTTATATTCCTTATTAGCCTTATTTGTTTTTATTCCCGATCTCATCATCCTCCCGTTGAAATGGATTAATTAAAAGGAAAATATAATGAAATTACGCTCTGTAACCTACGCTTTATTAATTGCCGGAGTGGCGGCGTTCAGCACATCTTCTCTGGCGGCACAATCATTACGTTTCGGTTATGAAACCTCACAAACCGACTCACAACATATTGCAGCGAAAAAATTTAATGAATTATTACAGGAGAGAACCAAAGGCGAGCTGAAATTAAAACTGTTCCCGGACAGTACTCTCGGCAACGCACAAGCGATGATCAGCGGCGTGCGTGGCGGCACTATTGATATGGAGATGTCTGGCTCGAATAACTTTGCCGGGTTATCACCAGTGATGAACCTGCTTGATGTTCCTTTCCTGTTCCGCGATACCGCCCACGCGCATAAAACACTCGACGGCAAAGTCGGCGATGAACTGAAGGCCTCCCTTGAAGGTAAGGGACTGAAAGTGCTGGCCTACTGGGAAAATGGCTGGCGCGATGTCACCAACTCACGCCAGCCAGTTAAAACACCTGCCGACCTGAAAGGGCTGAAAATACGCACCAACAATAGCCCGATGAATATCGCCGCATTCAAAGTCTTTGGCGCTAACCCGATTCCGATGCCGTTTGCCGAAGTCTATACCGGGCTGGAAACGCGCACTATCGACGCTCAGGAACACCCGATCAACGTCGTCTGGTCAGCCAAATTTTATGAAGTGCAGAAGTACCTTTCTCTGACGCACCATGCCTATTCCCCGCTTTTGGTGGTGATCAACAAAGCGAAGTTTGATGGCTTAAGCCCGGAGTTCCAGCAAGCGCTAATTTCATCTGCGCAAGAAGCGGGTAATTACCAGCGCAAATTGGTCGCCGAAAATCAGCAAAAAATCATCGATGGCATGAAAGACGCGGGCGTAGAAGTCATCACCGAACTTGATCGCAAAGTCTTTAGCGACGCACTGGGTACTCAGGTCCGCGACATGTTTGTAAAAGATGTTCCGCAGGGCGCTGACCTGCTGAAAGCCGTGGATGAGGTGCAATAAATCATGACGCAATACTGGCTGGGGTTAGATTGTGGCGGAAGCTGGCTAAAAGCCGGCCTGTATGACCGCGAAGGCCGGGAGGCAGGCGTGCAGCGCCTGCCGCTGTGCGCATTAAGCCCGCAGCCAGGCTGGGCAGAGCGCGATATGGCAGAACTGTGGCAATGCTGCATGGCTGTCATTCGCTCCCTGCTTACCCATTCCAGCGTTAGCGGGGAGCAAATTGTCGGCATCGGTATCTCCGCACAGGGAAAGGGCTTGTTTTTGCTGGATAAAAACGACAAGCCGCTCGGTAACGCCATTTTGTCCTCGGATCGCCGGGCGATGGAAATCGTTCGTCGCTGGCAGGAAGATAGCATCCCGGAAAAACTCTACCCGCTGACCCGACAAACCTTGTGGACCGGGCATCCGGTGTCGCTGTTACGCTGGCTGAAAGAACACGAACCAGAACGCTACGCGCAAATTGGCTGCGTGATGATGACGCACGACTACCTGCGTTGGTGTTTAACCGGCGTCAAAGGCTGTGAAGAGAGCAATATTTCCGAATCCAATCTCTACAACATGAGTCGCGGGGAATATGACCCGTGCCTCACCGACTGGCTGGGGATCAGTGAAATCAATCACGCCCTGCCGCCTGTTGTTGGATCTGCCGAAATCTGCGGGGAAATCACCGCTCAGACAGCCGCACTGACCGGTCTGCAAGCGGGTACGCCCGTTGTCGGCGGCCTGTTTGATGTGGTTTCTACCGCACTCTGCGCCGGAATCGAAGACGAATTTACCCTCAATGCGGTAATGGGCACCTGGGCGGTGACCAGCGGCATAACCCGCGGTTTAGGTGACGGTGAAGCGCATCCGTATGTCTATGGCCGCTACGTTAACGACGGTGAATTTATCGTTCACGAAGCCAGCCCTACCTCTTCCGGCAATCTCGAATGGTTTACCGCGCAGTGGGGAGAAATCTCGTTTGCAGAGATCAACCAGGCTGTTGCCAGCTTACCGAAAGCCGGTGGCGATCTCTTTTTCCTGCCGTTCCTGTACGGCAGCAACGCCGGACTCGAGATGACCAGCGGTTTCTACGGGATGCAGGCCATTCACACCCGCGCACACCTGTTGCAGGCCATTTATGAAGGCGTGGTGTTCAGCCATATGACCCACCTCAACCGGATGCGCGAACGTTTTACTGATGTGCACACCCTGCGCGTCACTGGCGGCCCGGCGCACTCCGATGTCTGGATGCAAATGCTGGCGGACGTTAGCGGACTGCGTATCGAACTGCCGCAGGTGCAAGAAACGGGCTGTTTTGGCGCGGCGCTTGCCGCCCGCGTCGGCACCGGAGTTTATCGCGATTTCAGCGAAGCCCAGCGCGATCAACAGCACCCGGTGCGTACCCTGTTACCGGATATGACCGCCCATCAGCTTTACCAACAAAAATACCAACGCTATCAGCACCTCATTGCCGCACTACAGGGCTTTCATGCCCGCGTTAAGGAGAACACATTATGAGCAGACCACTTCTGCAACTGGCCCTCGACCACTCATCACTTGAAGCCGCACAGCGCGACGTTACGCTGTTAAAAGACAGCGTCGATATCGTCGAAGCAGGCACTATTCTCTGTTTAAACGAAGGGCTTGGCGCGGTGAAAGCCTTGCGCGAACAGTGCCCGGACAAAATCATCGTTGCTGACTGGAAGGTCGCCGATGCTGGTGAAACGCTCGCGCAACAGGCGTTTGGCGCAGGCGCTAACTGGATGACCATCATCTGCGCCGCACCGCTCGCGACGGTGGAAAAAGGCCACGCGATGGCGCAACGCTGCGGTGGTGAAATCCAGATAGAGCTTTTTGGTAACTGGACGCTGGACGACGCCCGCGACTGGCATCGTATTGGCGTGCGGCAGGCGATTTATCATCGTGGTCGTGACGCGCAGGCCAGCGGGCAACAGTGGGGCGAAGCCGATCTGGCACGCATGAAGGCGCTTTCCGATATCGGCCTTGAGCTTTCCATTACCGGCGGGATTACGCCTGCTGACCTGCCGCTGTTTAAAGATATCCGCGTGAAGGCATTTATTGCCGGACGAGCACTGGCAGGCGCAGCAAATCCGGCACAGGTAGCTGCCGACTTCCATGCGCAAATCGACGCTATCTGGGGAGGCGCACGTGCGTAATCATCCGTTAGGGATTTATGAAAAAGCGCTGGCGAAAGATCTCTCCTGGCCGGAGCGGCTGGTGCTGGCAAAAAGCTGCGGTTTTGATTTTGTCGAAATGTCGGTGGATGAAACTGACGAGCGTCTGTCGCGCCTTGACTGGAGCGCCGCACAAAGGACTTCGCTGGTTGCCGCGATGATCGAAACGGGTGTTGGGATCCCGTCGATGTGCCTGTCCGCACATCATCGTTTTCCCTTTGGTAGCCGTGACGACGCGGTACGCCAGCGAGCACGGGAGATCATGAGCAAAGCAATTCATCTGGCGCGCGATCTCGGTATTCGCACCATTCAACTGGCGGGCTACGACGTCTATTACGAAGCCCATGACGAAGGCACGCAGCAACGTTTTGCCGAAGGGCTGGCATGGGCGGTTGAACAGGCAGCCGCCGCGCAGGTGATGCTGGCGGTGGAGATTATGGATACCGCGTTTATGAACTCCATCAGCAAATGGAAAAAATGGGACGAGATACTCGCTTCGCCGTGGTTCACCGTCTACCCGGACGTCGGCAACCTTAGCGCCTGGGGCAATGATGTTCCCGCTGAACTGAAACTGGGCATTGACCGTATCGCCGCCATCCACCTGAAAGATACCCAGCCAGTGACCGAGCATAGCCCCGGACAGTTCCGCGACGTGCCGTTTGGCGAAGGTTGCGTCGATTTCGTTGGCATCTTCAAAACGCTGCATGAACTGAACTATCGCGGATCATTTCTGATTGAGATGTGGACCGAAAAAGCCAAAGAGCCGGTGCTGGAGATTATTCAGGCACGGCGCTGGATTGAAGCGCGTATGCAGGAGGCCGGATTTATATGTTAGAACAACTGAAAGCCGACGTGCTGGCGGCGAATCTGGCGCTTCCCGCTCACCATCTGGTGACGTTTACCTGGGGCAATGTCAGTGCGGTAGACGAGACGCGGCAATGGATGGTAATCAAACCTTCCGGCGTCGAGTACGACGTGATGACCGCCGACGATATGGTGGTGGTTGAGATAGCCAGCGGCAAGGTGGTGGAAGGTAGCAAAAAGCCCTCGTCCGATACGCCAACGCATCTGGCGCTTTATCGTCGCTATGCAGAAATTGGCGGTATTGTGCATACCCACTCGCGCCACGCCACCATCTGGTCGCAGGCCGGGCTGGATCTCCCCGCCTGGGGCACCACGCACGCCGATTATTTCTATGGTGCCATCCCCTGCACGCGACAGATGACCGTAGAGGAGATTAACGGCGAATATGAATATCAGACCGGCGAAGTGATCATTGAAACTTTCGAAGAACGCGGCAGGAGTCCGGCACAAATCCCGGCGGTGCTGGTGCATTCTCACGGCCCGTTCACTTGGGGTAAAAACGCCGCCGATGCGGTGCATAATGCCGTAGTGCTGGAAGAGTGCGCCTATATGGGCCTGTTCTCGCGCCAGCTTGCGCCGCAGCTCCCTGCGATGCAAAACGAACTGCTGGATAAGCACTACCTGCGTAAACATGGGGCCAATGCCTATTACGGGCAGTAATCTCTCACGCCGGGGCTTCATTGCCCCGGCACTACGAATTGATATGTTCCTTGCTGTAACGTCGCTTCCACGCAGCTGGCGTTAAACCGGTGTGTTTGCGAAAAATCTGCCGGAAATAGCCAACGTCATTAAACCCGCACAACGCCGCCACTTCCGTGAGCGATCGCGCTTCGCTAATTAACAGCTTTTCGGCTTCGCGCACCCGCTGGCGGTGGATTGCTTCTGTTAACGTCAGATGAAACACCCGCCGATAGACGCGCCCAAGATAATCGGCATTGCAGTACAGCTCGCGGGCTAAAAGCGCCGTGGAAAGCGGGCGATGATATTGCGTGCGGATCAGTTTCTGCGCTTTCCAGGCAAGCGTGGTACCTGCGGCATCGGCCTGTTCATCAAGACGCGCGTCACGGGTGAGTTGCTGCAAAATCAGCAGCACAATAAACTCCAGCGCCGGAGTGCGTTGATGCTTTTCCTGTTCGCTTAAGAACTGGCGAAACAGGGCCACCAGCGCCTGCGGATCGGCAACCTTCGTTTGTTGCGGCACGCTAAGATGAGTGAGCCAGCGCGGGTCGCTATCCGGCGCTTTAACCTCAAAATGCAGCCAGTAAAATTTGAGATCGGCGGGAAAATCCTCTACCCCAACATGCTGTCGGTTCGGCCAGAGTAATAAACTCTCTCCCGCATCGACCAGAAATATCCGCTCTTCTTCCTGAATCGCTAATCGACCTTTTTCGACAAAGATAATTTCCCATGACTCCAGCCGCCTTGCCGGATGCCTCCCTACGCCACGGGAAATAAATAATCCACCATTTTGCACTTTAATCGGTAACGTCATGGATAATTCGAGCATTGATATGTAATTTCCCGCTTATTCATTAATGATTAAACACATTACCTTTTGATTATTAATCAAAAACATTAATTTCACCTGATCCAATTCACACTTTTAAATTCAGGTCGGAATCGTCACCTTTTTTTACTCTTTTCTCGCCTTGTTGATATTCCAGATAACGGCGAAATTAATCAGGTCATTGCAATAAAACAAAAAAATGCTCTCTATTTGCGAGGAATATCTATGACCTCTACACCGATTACCACCGCTGATATCGCTAAAGGTAAAATTGACGACGCGTTATCTGTACGGGAAAAAATAGGCTACGGCCTGGGTGACGCTGGCGGCACCGTCATAACCTGCCTGATCATGAACTTTCTCACCTTTTTCTACACCGACGTTTTTGGCTTAACTCCGGCGCTGGTCGGCACGCTGTTTATTGCACTGCGCGTGTTTGATGCCATCTCCGACCCGGTGATGGGCGTCATTGCCGACCGGACGCAAAGTCGCTGGGGGCGCTTTCGTCCGTGGCAGTTGTGGATTGCCATTCCCATCGGCATTATCGGCATCCTGACGTTCACCGTGCCAGATGCCAGCATGGGAGTAAAAATCGCCTGGGCGTTCGGCACTTACCTGCTCCTTTCAGTCGGTTATACCGCCATCAACGTGCCGTACTGCGCGCTGATCAACACCATGACCACCCGCCACAATGAAGTGATCTCCTGCCAGTCCTGGCGATTCGTTCTCTGCGGCGTAGCGGGATTTCTGGTTTCGGTTGGCTTGCCGTGGATGGTGGATCTCTTCGGTCAGGGCAACGCGGCACGCGGCTATCAACTGGGCGTCGGCGTGCTGTGCGCCATCGCTGTGGTGATGTTCCTGTGCTGTTTCTTCTGGGTTCGTGAACGGGTGCCACTCTCCACAATGGGGAAATTTACCCTGCGCGAACATCTTGCCGGGCTGCGAAACAACGACCAACTGCTGCTGATGCTGGTCATGTCTTTCCTGCTGATTAACGTCTTTAATATTCGCGGCGGTGGGTATATGTACTTCATTACCTACGTCTTACAAGGCAGTACGGGCTACACGTCGCTGTTCTTCACTATGGTCACCTTCGCCTCCATTATCGGCTCGGTGATTGTCAGCCCGTTAACGCGACGTTTCGATACCGTCAAAATTTACTACTACACCAACCTGCTCCTCGCCGCGCTGGCGGTGTTGATGTGGTTCCTGCCTTCTGGCCCGGCTTATCAAACGCTGTGGCTGGCGGTGATCCTTGGTAATGGCGTGATTCTTGGCTTCACATTGCCATTGCACTTCTCATTGATGGCCTTTGCCGATGACTACGGCGAGTGGAAAACCCGCGTACGTTCTTCCGGCATGAACTTCGCCTTCAATCTGTTTTTCATCAAGCTGGCCTGGGCCTCCAGCGCCGGGATCATCAGCCTGCTGTTTATTTTTGTCGCCTACCAGCCAGGCGTGGAAAACCAGACCGCCAGTTCGCTTGGCGGGATCGCGGCGATGGAAACATTGCTGCCTGCGCTGTTCCACCTGCTGCTGGCGATGGCGATCCGCTTTTGCAAACTCAATAACCCTATGATGTCACGCATTGCTAGCGACCTGCGTCAGCGTCATGTACAGCCTTAAGGAGCACAAGATGAACATTTCGGAAGTCGATCTGCATAAACTGACGGTCAGCGATCCGTTCCTCGGTCAGTACCAACAACTGGTCCGCGACGTGGTGATTCCTTATCAGTGGGATGCCTTGAACGATCGTATCCCAGAAGCGGAACCCAGCCATGCGATTGAAAACTTTCGCATTGCCGCAGGACTGCAAGACGGTGAATTTTACGGGATGGTGTTTCAGGACAGCGACGTCGCCAAATGGCTGGAAGCGGTAGCCTGGTCGCTGTGCCAGAAGCCGGATGCCGAACTGGAAAAAACTGCTGACGAGGTAATCGAACTGGTCGCTTCCGCCCAGTGCGAAGATGGCTATCTCAATACTTACTTTACGGTAAAAGCGCCCGAAGAACGCTGGAGCAATCTGGCGGAGTGTCATGAACTTTACTGCGCCGGTCATCTGATTGAAGCCGGAGTCGCCTTCTTCCAGGCCACGGGCAAGCGGCGCTTGCTGGAAGTGGTTTGCCGTCTGGCCGATCATATCGACAGCGTATTTGGTCCAGGTGAAAGTAAGTTACACGGTTATCCTGGTCACCCGGAAATTGAACTGGCACTAATGCGCCTATATGAAGTGACCGAAGAGCCGCGCTACCTGGCGCTGACGAACTATTTTGTCGAACAGCGTGGTGCGCAACCGCACTATTACGACCAGGAATATGAAAAGCGCGGGCAGACCTCGCACTGGCACACCTACGGCCCGGCGTGGATGGTGAAAGACAAAGCCTACAGCCAGGCACATTTGCCCATCGCACAGCAGCAAACTGCCATTGGTCACGCGGTACGTTTTGTCTACCTGATGACCGGCGTCGCGCATCTCGCGCGTTTAAGTCACGATGAAAGCAAGCGTCAGGACTGCCTGCGGCTGTGGAACAATATGGCCCAGCGTCAGTTATATATTACCGGCGGCATTGGCTCACAAAGCAGCGGCGAAGCGTTCAGCAGCGATTACGATCTGCCGAATGACACGGTATACGCCGAAAGCTGTGCTTCCATCGGCCTGATGATGTTCGCCCGGCGAATGCTGGAAATGGAAGGCGACAGTCAATATGCCGATGTGATGGAGCGCGCACTGTACAACACCGTGCTCGGCGGCATGGCGCTGGATGGCAAACATTTCTTCTATGTGAATCCGCTGGAAGTACATCCAAAATCGCTGAAATTCAACCATATCTACGATCACGTTAAGCCGATCCGCCAGCGTTGGTTTGGTTGCGCTTGTTGTCCGCCAAATATCGCCCGCGTGCTAACCTCGATTGGTCATTATCTCTACACGCCGCGTGAAGATGCGTTGTATATCAACATCTACGCAGGAAACAGCATGGAAGTGCCGGTAGAAAATGGCACGCTGCGTCTGCGGGTTAGCGGAAACTATCCGTGGCAGGAACAGGTGACAATTGCGGTTGAATCGCCCCAGCCGGTGCGTCATACGCTGGCTTTACGTCTGCCGGACTGGTGCACACAGCCGCAGATTACATTGAATGGGGAAGAGGTCGAGCAGGATATTCGTAAAGGGTATTTGCACATTACCCGCGAATGGCAGGAGGGCGACACGCTGAATCTGACGTTGCCAATGCCGGTACGTCGCGTTTACGGTAACCCGCTGGTGCGTCACGTCGCCGGAAAAGTGGCGATTCAGCGCGGCCCGCTGGTGTATTGCCTGGAACAGGCCGACAACGGCGAGTCACTGCATAATCTGTGGCTGCCCACCGATGCGCCATTTACGACATTTGAAGGTAAGGGATTGTTCAGCCATAAGATCTTAATCCAGGCACCGGGTTACCGGTATGAACAGAGCTATCCAGAGCAGCAACCGCTGTGGCATTACGACAGCGCGCCAGCCAAACGCCAGCCGCAAACTCTGACATTTATCCCGTGGTTTAGCTGGGCTAACCGGGGTGAAGGCGAAATGCGGATCTGGGTGAATGAGGAAAAGCATTGCCATCCGTAGGTTGGATAAGGCGCTCGCGCCGCATCCAACGTAGGGTGCACATTGCCTGATGCGACGCTTAACGCGTCTTATCAAGCCTGAAGGTCAGTGCGAGAGCGTAGGCCAGCCGCACCGACATCCATCGGTAAATTAAAAACGCCAGCTCACGCCGGTGACAAAGGTAAAACTCTCATTACGATCAATCATCGGGCTGTCGGTAATCTCTTCCGGCAGCTCGCTGTATCCGGCACTCGCCATCAATACGATGTGCTCTCCTATCGGGTATTTTGCCGTCAGGCTGACATAGGGCACCCAGGCATCCTGCGCGGAATAACTTGCCAGACCGCTACGACGGGACTCACTCTCTGAAATGCCATAGTAATAGTCACTGAAATTCTCGTCATAATAGAGAACGCCCAGTGCAGGTGTCAGCGACAGGCGACCTATCTGCATTTTGTGAAATACCGATAGCTCCCCCACCCAGCCGTTGCTGTTATCCAGAACGTCCGCAGCCGCAGAGGCTTTCACGGTTCCCCAACGCTCGTGGTGATACCAGGCAACCCCCGCCATAGCCGTACTATCACGCTTATCAAGCTGTTGCATGGCATGATCGTCATTATCTGCAGGGTCAAATTCCAGCGGCATCCAGGATGCGGTCAGGCTAAGTTCATTTTTTTCACTTTGCGACAGAATAAAACCTAACGTGGTCTGACGAACATAAAAAGAATCACCTTCATAACTAATCAGCGGAATTGCCTTTGTATTTTCATTATAACCACGATAAGGCGATTCATTATAAGCTGCACCAGCACCAATGGATAATTCAGAAGCAGTAGCGCTTGCCATAAAAGGCAACGTAAATAACGCCACAATATTGCGGTTAATTAACATGTCCGGTATTCCATTTTAAAATAAGATAAAAAAGAGTCGGCATAATAATGCTTACAATTTCTCCGGTGCAAGATTCATATTTATATAGTAATATATAAAATTATATATAATTGGGCTGTTGCGATGACAAAATTACAACTTAAGTACCGGGAGTTAAAAATTATCTCGGTAATCGCTGCCAGTGAAAATATCAGCCATGCCGCGACTGTACTTGGATTCGCACAGGCCAACGTCAGCAAATATCTTGCTGATTTTGAATCAAAAGTAGGTTTAAAAGTCTTTGACCGATCCACCCGGCAGCTGATGCTCACACCTTTTGGTACCGCGCTGTTACCGTACATCAACGACATGCTGGACAGAAACGAGCAACTTAATAATTTTATTGCAGATTATAAGCATGAGAAACGTGGTCGGGTCACCATCTACGCCCCAACCGGCATAATTACCTATTTATCCAAACATGTTATCGATAAAATTAAAGATATCGGTGATATCACCTTATCGCTAAAAACCTGCAATCTTGAGCGTAATGCCTTTTATGAAGGTGTCGAATTTCCCGATGATTGTGATGTTTTAATCAGCTATGCTCCACCAAAAGATGAATCGCTGGTTGCCAGTTTTATTACGCAATATGCCGTAACCGCTTATGCCAGTCAGCGCTATCTTGAGAAACATCCCATTAGCCGTCCTGACGAACTCGAACATCACTCCTGTATTTTGATCGACTCGATGATGATCGACGACGCGAATATCTGGCGCTTCAACGTCGCCGGGAGTAAAGAGGTGCGGGATTATCGCGTGAAGGGAAATTACGTTTGCGACAACACGCAATCGGCGCTGGAGCTGGCACGAAATCACCTGGGGATTGTGTTTGCGCCAGACAAAAGTGTGCAGAGCGACCTGCAAGACGGCACGCTGGTGCCCTGCTTTCAGCAACCGTATGAATGGTGGCTGGATCTGGTGGCTATCTTCCGTAAACGGGAATACCAGCCCTGGCGGGTCCAGTATGTGCTGGATGAAATGCTGCGTGAAATTCGCCACCAGCTTGCTCAGTCGCAGCAACTGCGGCCTGAACAAGCGGCGGAAAGCGAAGATTAATGATCGAGATAAAGGTAATGCACCCAACTGGTCATGCGTAACAGCACTTTGCGCATCACCGAGACATGGCTGAAATGATCAGAGTAAACCGCCACCTGGGCGTAAATACCGTCTGGTAAAGCGCTCAACTCAGTGTGCTCATCCAGTTCAATGGTCGCGATAACGCCATCTGAACCCGGTGCTGTGTTTAACGTCTGTAAGGTGCCGGTCGACTGATAAGCTCCGCCGGGAACAGCTGGACTAATGGCTGCCAGCTTACCGCTGAATACCTTACCTGGCAGAGCATTAAACACCACTTCCGCATCATCGCCGGGAGCCAGTCGCAGCAAGGAGTTCTGACGGAACTGCGCCACAATTTGTCGTTTCTGATCGGGTATAAACACCATCACAGGACGTAGCGGCAGCGATGCGGCATAGGTACCCGGACGAATCAGCACTTGGGTCACATAACCATCGCTCGGCGCACGCACTATCGTCTGCTCAAGGTTATATTTTGCTTCCGCGAGCTGCGCTTTCAGGCTGGCGATTTGAGAATGTTCACCCAACACCAGGCTATCCAGCTGGCTCTGGATCTGTTTTTGTTCCGCCGCCGATGACTTTACGGAGGCTTCCTGCGCCAGATAATTTTGCCGCGCCACATCAATATCGCGTTCTGAAAACGGGTTTACTTTCGCCTGGCTGCCGCGTGCGTAACGCTGGTACTCTTTAGCGAATTTATCCCGCGTGGCCTTTGCCTGCTGAGTATTCGCCGCCATCTCATCTAACTCTGCGCCCAACGCCCGCTGTTTATGTTCTGCGGTAACGATATCCGCCATCAGCCGATCCACCCGCGCCTGATAACGCGTCGGGTCCAGTCGAAATAGCACCTCACCTTTTTTAATCAGCGTATTTTTCTTGTCCGTCACTTCGATCACCACGCCTGTCACCTGCGGGACAACAGGAATAGAAATAACCGCTTTTTGCGCTTTAAAGGTATACGGATGGTTATAGTTCATTAACAGAATTAGACCGCTGACAATAAATATGCCACCCAGGGCCGCGGTGGGAATGGTCCATTTATTTACAGGAATTTTGAAGATCTTAAACATTGCCCATGCGAAAGCCACATAGGTCAAAATAATCAGTAAATCCATAAGTATTACTCGGCAGAAGAGGATTTGATGTCGGCGAGCTGTTTCTCCAGCCCGGCAATACGCTGTTGTAGTTGCACAACGGAGGAGTCATGGTTTTGCATTCCCCATCCCCGCTCCGGGCGGTAAAGCGTGGCCCAAATCCACAAAAATGGCCAGATAACATGCAGCGTAAAAAGACTCACCCAACCAGCAACATGAATGGCGTCGGCATGAGGATGATTACGTTTTTTAGCAATCAGGTAGGGAATATCATGTAAAATAATAATCCCATAGAATATCACCAGAAATACAAAAATAAGCACTCCCAGTGCAAAATAGTCCAGGAACATATTTCCCTCAGAGAATATAAAAAAGAACAATTAACGCATATTATGAAATGCCATGATGCAGTGCAATTTCCTTATTTATATAACGACATATTGTTTTTTATATACTTTCTGAAGTGTGCTACCTGGCTTTTCAACAGGTCGAGGTTTATCATATTGAAATAATGGAACTATTGACCAAACTAATGAATAACCCCAGTAAAACATCCACAGTACAGATAAAGCGTATTAAACCTTCAATTATCTACCGTTTATTGCTGATTGGCCTCGGAACACCAATGGTGATTTACGGTCTGGTTTGCGGCGTTTTAGGCATGTTTGGCTACGATCAGGTGAGATGGAACGACACCGTGATCCACGGCCTGCTGGCCCTGCCTGCGGGATTGCTTGCAGGCCTGTCAGTCAGTGTGTTCCTCACCGTGGTGATTGGCACCATCGCTTGTTTTGGTCTGTGGCTGTACAGCCTGGTCCGCCCGCTCACCATCGAAACGCGAGATTAAACGCCCGGCAATACACGCCGGGCAGCTTCCGCCAGAAACGCACTTCTGTTGGCGTAGTCTGGGTTATTGCGCACGTAGGTATCAATCTTGTTCAGTAATCTTTTCGGCATCGTAATATTGATACGTTCAGCCCGACCTTCGAACTGATTCATATTGATATCCACCAGCAACCATTGCCCGCCAATAAAGTCCTGCGCACGCTGGACCAGATGTGTTTCCACAGAGCCTGGAAGCGGCAACTCTTCATTCATCTCGCATAAGGTTTCGAAGTGCGCGACCAGTGCACTTCGCGCATCCTGGAAAGCGTTGTCCAGCGTATCACCAGCAAAATAACAGCCTGGAACATCAGGGAAAAAACCGCTGGCGCTGCCGTCAGGATCACTGTGGATATAGGCGGGATAAAACATATTGCCTCCTGAAATTTTAAAATGTTAAACCAGCCTGACGCCCAATTTGCGCCAGCGTACCGTGCTTAATATCTTTTTTAGGGTGCGGAACCGTCACCAGACCCGGATGAACAGGGTGGCGGAACTGATGATGACTACCACGGGTTCGAATATGTTCCCAGCCATGCTGCTTCAGGATGGCGATCACGTCTGCACTTTTCACATCCCTGCCCTTCCATGATTATACACACGATACACACACATTTAGCAATAACAATCACGATAGCGCGATTTATATGGGCCGTCAGGGGGATAAAGTTGACTCAGGAATGCCGTTCGGAAGAAGAATAACAGTGTGCAGTAACTTGTTGAAAAGATGTGAGGAGACTCGTAATTAAGTTCAATCAATATTCAGTCATTCAAGACGTAGACATTTGAATTGGTAAAACGCGCAAACGTCGCATCAGGCAATGAATACCCGATGCGACCAGCTTCTTACATCAGAACAGCCCCAACGGTTTATCCGAGTAACTCACCAGCAGGCACTTGGTTTGCTGGTAATGCTCAAGCATCATCTTATGGGTTTCGCGCCCGATACCCGACTGCTTATAGCCACCAAACGCCGCATGTGCCGGGTAAGCGTGATAACAGTTGGTCCACACTCGCCCGGCCTGAATGCCGCGCCCCATCTTATAGGCCAGATTACCGTTGCGGCTCCAGACACCAGCCCCCAGACCATATTGCGTGTCGTTCGCCAGCTCCAGCGCTTCTTCCATCGTTTTGAAGGTGGTTACCGCCAGCACCGGACCAAAAATTTCTTCCTGGAACACGCGCATATTATTCTGACCAAACAGAATCGTCGGTTCGAGGTAGTAGCCGTCTTTCAGTTCGCCTTCCAGCAGCTTGCGCCGCCCACCGGTGAGCACGTCTGCGCCCTCTTTTTTACCGATATCAATGTAGTTGAGGATGGTTTCCAGTTGCCCGTGCGAAACTTGCGCCCCCATTTGCGTCACGCTGTCGAGCGGGTTACCGCTGCGAATGCTTTCGACACGGCGGATGGCGCGTTCCATAAAGCGTTCGTAGATAGACTCCTGCACTAAAGCACGGCTTGGACAGGTGCAAACTTCGCCCTGGTTAAAAGCAAACAGTGCAAAGCCTTCCAGCGCTTTATCGAAAAAGGCATCTTCTTCATCCATCACATCAGCAAAGAAGATATTTGGCGACTTGCCGCCCAGTTCCAGGGTTACCGGAATAATATTTTGCGTGGCGTACTGCATAATTTGTTGGCCCACTTCCGTTGAGCCGGTAAACGCCACTTTGGCGATGCGTTTCGAGGTCGCCAGATATTCGCCAATTTCCCCACCAGCGCCGTTAACCACGTTCACCACGCCCGGCGGCAGTAAATCACCAACGATTTCCATTAGCAGCAGTACAGAAAGCGGGGTAAGACGTGCGGGTTTCAGCACCACACAGTTGCCCGCCGCCAGCGCGGGAGCCATTTTCCAGCTCGCCATCAACAGCGGGAAGTTCCACGGGATAATCTGCCCCACCACGCCTAACGGTTCGTGGAAGTGATAAGCCACGGTTTCGCTATCCACTTCGCTAATACCGCCTTCCTGCGCCCGAATACACGAGGCGAAATAGCGGAAGTGGTCAATCGCCAGCGGCACATCAGCAGCACTGGTTTCGCGAATGGGTTTGCCGTTATCCCAGGTTTCAGCCGTCGCTAAAAGTTCGAGGTTTTGCTCCATTCGATCGGCAATCTTAAACAGAATCGCCGCGCGATCCTGCACCGAAGTATGCGTCCATTTATCTTTCACTTTATGCGCAGCATCCAGCGCCAGATCGATATCTCGTTTACCCGAAGACGCCACTTCGCACAGTAGCTGCCCGGTCACCGGCGTCAGGTTCTGGTAATACTCGCCGTCGGCGGGCGCGACCCATTCGCCGCCAATAAAGTTGTCATAGCGGGCTTTTAACTTGAGGGGGAAGCCATACTCGCCGGGCTTAATCTGTGCTGAAGGGGGATTGTTGGTCATGATCGTCTCCTTGCGGTGTGAGGTATAACAAGGGTAGACGTGACTGGCGAAATCTTCGCCAGCTGGTGATAGCTTTACGACGGCTATCACGAATTTACGGGCAAGGATTACAGAGATAACTAAAACTCTCTCAAAAATCGCAAATTTTGAGAGAGTTGAAAAAATGGCTGACAATTAGCCAGCCATTGTGGGAATGATGATTACATCGCCGCGCGATAAATCGCCACAATTTCTTCGTGAGTTGCCTGAATCGGGTTAGTAAAGCCGCAGGCATCTTTCAGGGCATTGGTCGCCAGTACCGCGAAATCTTCTTCTTTCACGTTCAGGTCACGCAAGCCTGCCGGGATATTCACTTTCTTCGCCAGTTCACGGATGGCATTGATGCAGGCTTCTGCACCTTCCGCGTCGTTTTTACCTGTCACGTTAACACCCATCGCGGCAGCGCAGTCACGCAAACGTGCAGCAGCGACTTTACTGTTGAATACCTGAACGTGCGGCAGCAGAACGGCGTTACATACACCGTGCGGCAGATTGTAGAAACCACCTAACTGGTGCGCCATCGCATGAACATAACCCAGAGACGCATTGTTGAACGCCATACCCGCGAGGAACTGAGCGTAAGCCATTGCTTCGCGCGCTTTCTCATTGCTGCCATCTTCAACGGCTAAGGGCAGGTTTTCGGCAATCATAGTCACCGCTTTCAGTGCGCAAGCGTCGGTGATCGGCGTGGCGGCAATAGACACATACGCTTCGATAGCGTGCGTTAAGGCATCCATACCCGTTGCAGCGGTCAGTGACTTCGGCATACCGATCATCAGCGAGGAGTCATTGACAGAAAGCAGCGGAGTGACGTGCTTATCCACAATCGCCATTTTGATGTGACGTGCTTCATCGGTGATGATGCAAAAACGGGTCATTTCTGATGCCGTACCCGCCGTGGTGTTGATGGCGATCATCGGCAACTGCGGTTTTGCAGAGCGGTCAACGCCTTCATAATCGCGGATATCGCCGCCGTTAGCTGCAACCAACGCAATACCTTTTGCACAGTCGTGCGGAGAACCACCGCCCAGGGAGATTACGCTATCGCAATTATTTTCTTTAAGTAATTTCAAACCTGCGGCGACGTTTTCCGTGGTTGGGTTAGGCTGGGTGCCATCATAAATAACGCTAAAAATATTGCGCTCTTCCAGTGCTTTTTGCACATCGCCCGCCATACCCAATTTCGTTAACATATTGTCAGTGACAATTAAGGTACGGGTAAATCCATAATCTGCCATCATATTCATTGCATCATTCAATGAATCAGCACCAATAACATTCACGGAAGGAATAAAAAAGGTTGAAGCTGCCATAACACACTCCTGAAAGAGTAAAAAAGGGCCGGCAGCTTACTGAGGATTTTCATTTGAAAATATGATCAACATTACCGTTTATTAAAATATTTTTAATAAAAAGCACGTTACATTCATCAAATAACGTGCTTCCTTAACATTAATAAGAACTTTGTATTAATTCATATTTATTATGAATTAATCGTTCCCTTATTTTTCTGGAAATAATAATGCGTCGCGCAATAAATGATCATTTCCACGGCGACGCGTAAAGCCAATACGGTCAAAATATTCCAGAATTTGAATTGCCAGCTTTCGGCCTACGCCTAAGCGATCGCGGAAATCCGCCGCGCAGGTTGAACCACATTCCTGATCGAGATCGCGGATCATATTGGCAAATTCGACAATCCGATCGTTACGGTAATAACGATCTTTGACGATCGCAGTGATTATCCCCTGTTGGGCCGCCTGGCGTAGCGTCAAACGCATTGCCTGCTCGTCGATTCCCGTCTCTTTTGCCAGGTCACGCACCCACCACGGCTCGTCACCAAACAGCGGCTCCGCTTTTTGCCAGATAGCCTGCTGCTCTTCGCTGAATCCCGCTTTATGATCCGGCAGATGCAGCCAACCGTGATGACTGAGGATGTCGCCGCTTTCGCGCATCTTTTCAATCAGCAACAGCACCAGCGCTTCATCTTCCATTGGCAACGCCATGCGCCGCAGACGCTCGCGCCCAGGACCTGGTTCATCGCGATGCTGCTCATGATAAGTCGCCAGGGTATCGAGAATTTTCCGCTGCCAACGAGCGGCAACCGGTGCATTCAGCAAGCTGTAACCGGCCTGAATATAGCCCGGTTGCTGCAGCAGTTCACGCATCCCTTCGCCGTTGAGCTGGCGCGCCCAGGCGAAATCAGCAAGGTTAACCGCTCCGCGTTCCAGATGAATAGCTAACGCATCGGCATCGCTCTGCGCCCGTGCAAGAGACGCCAGCCATTGCAGATATTCCGGCTTACGCTTACCGCGACGCGGCGGGTTAAGCATCACCACGCGCGCCCCCGCCAGCGTGTTGCGGGCCGAGATATCGCGTAGCACTAAGCGATCGTTATCTGCCAGCCACAGCGGCGTGTCGAACACCAACTCGGCAAGGTTATCTTCCAGCAGCGAAACGCGTCCCGTAACGTGGCTGGCGGCGTGGTGAATATGCAGCGGCTGCCACTGGGTCAACGGTGTATGAGTTTGAAGCTCGACTATCACCCGCGTAAACGGCTCCGGCGGCGCATCGGCAAGCAACCAGTCCCCACGGTTAATCTGTTCTTTTTCCGCATCACCCGCGATGTTAAGCGCAATACGCTGCCCGGCATGAGCTGCATTTGTTGGCTGATTTTGCGCATGCAGCGCACGCACGCGCATCGGTTTATTTACACCAGTCAGCCAGAGTGAATCGCCTACCTTCACTTCCCCACTTAACGCCGTACCGGTGACGACCAGCCCGGCACCTTTTACGGTAAAAGCACGGTCGATAGCGAGGCGGAAGCTATGTTGGCTGGCGTGTTCACGTTCTGGTAACTGAAGCAGATGCTCGCGCAGGGCATCAATTCCCCGGCCTTCGGTTGCTGCGGTGATAAACAGTTTTGCCTCAGCAAAACCGTATTCCCGCAGCACCTCCTTTACCTGGCGTTCAACTTCATCAACACGCGTTTCGTCCACGCGATCGGCTTTGGTCAGCGCCACTGTCAGCATCGGGTTACCGGTCAGCTGCAAAATCGCCAGATGCTCACGAGTCTGTGCCATCACGCCGTCATCGCACGCCACCACCAACAGCGCGTGATCGATACCCCCGACGCCCGCCAGCATGTTGGAAAGAAACTTTTCATGACCGGGAACGTCGATAAAACCCGGAACACGACCATCCGGCTGCGGCCAGTAGGCATAGCCGAGATCGATGGTCATGCCGCGCTTTTTTTCTTCCGGCAGACGATCGGCATTTACGCCAGTAATCGCCTGCAATAAGGTCGTTTTGCCGTGGTCAACGTGTCCGGCAGTCGCAATAATCATTTCAACAACATCTCCAAAAACCGTTGCTCATCTTCAAGGCAGCGTAAATCCAGCCACAATCGTCCGTCATAAATACGACCAATCACCGGCACTGGCAATTCACGCCAGCGGGCGGCTAATGACTCAAGGTGGCTACCGCGTCCATCATGGGGTGTAAACGTTAATGCCGCGCTCGGCAGGCGATCAACCGGCAGCGAACCACTGCCAATCTGCGAAAGACATGGCATAACCTGTACCGCAAACTCCGCGCCGTAATGTGCGGCAAGGGGGGCCTGTAAACGTTGTGCCTGGATTTGAATGACCTCTGCGCTGCGGGTAAGCAGACGCAGAGTCGGTAATTTTTCACTCAGTGCTTCAGGGTGTAGATAAAGACGCAACGTGGCTTCCAGCGCCGCGAGGGTCATTTTATCCGCGCGTAATGCACGCTTCAGCGGGTGGCTTTGCAGGCGGGCGATCATCTCTTTTTTACCAACAATAATTCCTGCCTGCGGCCCGCCTAACAGCTTGTCGCCGGAGAAGCTCACCAGACTGACACCCGCCGCAATCAACTCCTGCGGCATTGGCTCTTTCGGCAAACCGTACTGGCTAAGATCAACCAGCGAGCCACTGCCTAAATCAGTCACTACGGGAACATCCAGCTCTTTGCCGAGCGCCACCAGTTCAGCTTCATCTATCGCTTTGGTGAACCCCTGAATGCTGTAGTTACTGGTATGTACCTTCATCAACAGCGCAGTATTTTCATTCACCGCCTGGCGATAATCATTAGCGTGCGTGCGATTGGTGGTCCCCACTTCGTGTAGGGTGCAGCCTGCCTGACGCATGACATCAGGAATACGAAACGCGCCGCCAATCTCCACCAGTTCGCCGCGAGATACCACCACCTCTTTCCCACTGGCAGTGGCCGCCAACATCAACAAGACCGCCGCCGCATTGTTATTAACGATACAGGCATCTTCCGCCCCCGTAATACGGCACAGCAGCTGCGCCAGCGCCCGATCGCGATGTCCGCGTCCGGCGTCATCCAGATCGTATTCGAGGGTTACTGGCGAACGCATAGCCTGCGCAACAGCCTCCACCGCGGCTTCCGCCTGTAAAGCTCGCCCAAGGTTGGTATGCAGCACGGTTCCCGTCAGGTTGATCACCGGACGCAGCGCGCTTTGCGCCTCTTTCGTCAACCGGGCATCAACTTCTTGCGCCCAGTTTTCACACCACGCGGGTAGCGTCTGGCTGTCACGAATCACTTCTCGCGCTTCGTCAAGCATCTGACGCAGCAACTCCACCACGCGGGTGTGACCATAGGTATCACGCAAAGAAAGGAAAGAGCTATCGCGCAATAAGCGATCAATAGCCGGAAGTTGACTATAGAGGGAACGCGTTTCGGTTGTCATAGGAAACCTGGTTGATCAAGGCCCTCTCACACGGAGAAGGGCGTTTAACATAACCACGGATTGTAACGTGAGATGGGTCAGGAGGACATATCGCGCATCAAGCCTTTGGCGGTTCGGTGCGGGCAAAACTTTCGCGACTAAACAGGTTTTCGACCAGTTTGACTAAGTGTGGGCGGTCGACACACCAGCCTGGCGCAACGCGGCGGAAATTGAGATATCCAACGGCGCAGGCAATGGCGATAGTCGCCAGGTTGACCATATCGGTTTTGAGCGTGCCATCGACCAGATATCCTTCCAGCACATCCAGGCTGCGGTTGATTTTCTCCCGCTGGCGTAACAATTCATCTTCAGACTGCTGCGCCGCCGGACGTGCCTGTTCACGCACCGACACCAGCCCGGCATCCATAATGCCATCCGCCAGCGCCTCAATTTTGCGCACCCGCAACGACTCCAGCGGATCGCGCGGCAACATCGCCGGAGCGACATTCATTAATTCAATATATTCAGCGATGATCGGCGAATCAAACCAACATTCGCCCTCTTCGGTCACCAGCACCGGCACTTTCCCTAACGGGTTAAATTGCGCCACGCCGTTGTCCGCGTTATAGGGCAGTTCATTAATAAATTCGAAAGTTATGCCCTTTTCTAACAACAGAATAGAAAGTTTGCGTACAAACGGGCTGGTGTAGCTACCGACGAGTTTCATGCCGAGTCCTTTGTGCGAGGAAAAATATCAGTATGGCCTGGTGATGGGAAAAAGGGCAGAAAATGTTGATGGTTTGTTACCTCCCAATAAATCACATATTTATCATGGTGATATAAATATTTTCCTAATTGTTCTTATCTGACAGATATCTCACTTAAGGCTTTCTTATAAATCTGTAGGGTTTCGCCTGTCAGCAGACAAATAACCCGATAAAACAAGGATGAGCAGATGAGCGGAAAACCGGCGGCGCGTCAGGGCGACATGACGCAGTATGGCGGTAGCATTGTCCAGGGTTCAGCCGGGGTGCGTATTGGTGCCCCCACCGGGGTGGCCTGTTCGGTGTGCCCCGGCGGGGTGACGTCCGGCCATCCGGTCAATCCGCTGCTCGGTGCGAAGGTCCTTCCCGGCGAAACCGACCTTGCCCTGCCCGGACCGCTGCCGTTCATCCTCTCCCGCACCTACAGCAGTTACCGGACAAAAACGCCCGCGCCGGTGGGTATTCTCGGCCCCGGCTGGAAAATGCCTGCGGATATCCGCTTACAGCTGCGCGATAACACACTGATACTCAGTGATAACGGCGGCAGAAGCCTGTATTTTGAGCACCTGTTTCCCGGTGAGGACGGTTACAGCCGCAGCGAGTCACTCTGGCTGGTGCGCGGCGGCGTCCTGAGACTGGATGAAGGTCACCGGCTGGCCGCACTCTGGCAGGCGCTGCCGGAAGAGCTTCGCCTGAGTCCGCATCGTTATCTGGCGACGAACAGTCCGCAGGGGCCGTGGTGGGTACTCGGCTGGTGTGAGCGGGTGCCGGAGGCGGATGAGGTGCTGCCCGCGCCGCTGCCGCCGTACCGGGTACTGACCGGGCTGGTGGACCGCTTCGGGCGCACACAGACGTTTCACCGCGAAACCGCCGGTGAATTCAGCGGCGAAATCACCGGCGTGACGGATGGTGCCGGGCGTCACTTCCGGCTGGTACTGACCACGCAGGCGCAGCGGGCAGAAGAGGCCCGGCAGCAGGCCTCTTCCGGCGGGGCGGAACAGTCCGCTTTTCCTGATACCCTGCCGGACTACACCGAATATGGCCGGGACAACGGTATCCGCCTGTCTGCCGTGTGGCTGACGCACGACCCGGAATACCCGGACAACCTGCCAGCCACGCCGCTGGTGCGCTATGGCTGGACGCCGCGCGGCGAACTGGCGGCGGTGTATGACCGCAGCAATACACAGGTGCGCAGCTTTACTTACGATGATAAATACCGGGGCCGGATGGTGGCGCACCGTCACACGGGCCGACCGGAAATCCGTTACCGTTACGACAGCGACGGGCGGGTGACAGAACAGCTAAACCCGGCAGGCTTAAGCTACACGTATCAGTATGAGAAAGACCGCATCACCATCACCGACAGCCTGGACCGCCATGAAGTCCTGCATACCGCAGGCGAAGGCGGGCTGAAGCGGGTGGTGAAAAAGGAACACGCGGACGGCAGCGTCACGCAGAGTCAGTTTGACGCGGTGGGCAGGCTCAGGACACAGACGGATGCCGCAGGCCGGACAACAGAATACAGCCCGGATGTGGTGACGGGACTCATCACGCGCATCACCACGCCGGATGGCAGGGCATCGGCGTTTTACTATAACCACCACAACCAGTTAACGTCAGCCACCGGGCCTGACGGGCTGGAAATACGCCGGGAATATGATGAATCCGGCCGTCTGATTCAGGAAACCGCACACAACGGCGATATCACCCGCTACCGTTATGATAATCCACACAGTGACTTACCCTGCGCAACGGAAGATGCCACCGGCAGCCGGAAAACCATGACGTGGAGCCGTTACGGTCAGTTGCTGACCTTCACCGACTGTTCCGGCTACCAGACCCGTTATGACCATAACCGCTTCGGGCAGATGACGGCGGTGCACCGCGAGGAAGGCCTGAGCCAGTGCCGCGCATACGACAGCCATGGACAGTTAATTGCGGTGAAAGACACGCAGGGCCATGAAACGCGGTATGAATACAACGCCGCCGGTGACCTGACCACCGTCATTGCCACGGACGGCAGCAGATACGGGGCACAGTACGATGCGTGGGGAAAGGCCGTCCGTACCACGCAGGGCGGGCTGACCCGCAGTATGGAATACGATGCTGCAGGACGGGTCATCCGCCTGACAAACGAAAACGGCAGCCACACCACCTTCCGTTACGATGTACTCGACCGGCTGATACAGGAAACCGGCTTTGACGGCCGCACACAGCGTTATCACCACGACCTGACCGGCAAACTTATCCGCAGCGAGGATGAGGGACTGGTCACCCACTGGCACTATGACGAAGCAGACCGCATCACGCAGCGAACGGTGAATGGTGAAACCGCAGAACAGTGGCGGTACGACGAACGCGGCTGGCTGACAGGCATCAGCCATCTCAGCGAAGGGCACCGGGTGACGGTGCATTACGGGTATGATGAGAAAGGCCGCCTGACCGGTGAGCGCCAGACGGTGCATCACCCGCAGACGGAAGCACTGCTCTGGCAGCATGAAACCAGACATGCGTACAACGCGCAGGGGCTGGCGAACCGCTGTATACCGGACAGCCTGCCCGCCGTGGAATGGCTGACTTATGGCAGTGGTTACCTGGCAGGGATGAAACTCGGCGACACACCGCTGGTGGATTTCACCCGCGACCGCCTGCACCGGGAAACGCTGCGCAGCTTCGGCCGTTATGAACTCACCACCGCTTACACCCCTGCCGGGCAGTTACAGAGCCAGCACCTGAACAGCCTGCAGTATGACCGCGATTACACCTGGAACGACAACGGCGAACTCATTCGCATCAGCAGCCCGCGCCAGACCCGGAGTTACAGCTACAGCGACTCCGGCAGGCTGACCGGCGTCCACACCACCACCTCAAATCTGGATATCCGCATCCCGTATGCCACGGACCCGGCAGGTAACCGCCTGCCTGACCCGGAGCTGCACCCGGACAGCACCCTCAGCATGTGGCCGGATAACCGTATCGCCCGTGACGCGCACTATCTTTACCGGTATGACCGTCACGGCAGGCTGACGGAGAAAACCGACCTCATCCCGGAAGGGGTTATCCGCACGGATGATGAGCGGACTCACCGGTACCATTACGACAGCCGGCACCGGCTGGTGCACTACACGCGGACACAATATGCAGAGCCGCTGGTCGAAAGTCGCTATCTTTACGACCCGCTGGGCCGCAGGGTGGCAAAACGGGTGTGGCGGCGTGAACGGGACCTGACGGGCTGGATGTCGCTGTCCCGGAAACCGGAAGTGACCTGGTACGGCTGGGATGGCGACCGGCTGACCACGATACAGAACGACAGAACCCGCATCCAGACGGTATACCTGCCGGGAAGTTTCACGCCACTCATCAGGGTTGAAACCGCCACCGGTGAACTGGTGAAAACGCAGCGCCGCAGCCTGGCGGATGCGCTTCAGCAGTCCGGCGGCGAAGACGGTGGCAGTGTGGTGTTCCCGCCGGTGCTGGTGCAGATGCTCGACCGGCTGGAAAGTGAAATCCTGGCTGACCGGGTGAGTGAGGAAAGCCGCCGCTGGCTGGCATCGTGCGGCCTGACGGTGGCGCAGATGCAAAACCAGATGGACCCGGTGTACACGCCGGCGCGAAAAATCCACCTGTACCACTGCGACCATCGCGGCCTGCCGCTGGCGCTTGTCAGCACGGAAGGGGCAACAACGTGGTACGCAGAATATGATGAATGGGGCAACCTGCTGAATGAAGAGAACCCGCACCAGCTGCAGCAGCTCATCCGGCTGCCGGGGCAGCAGTATGATGAGGAGTCCGGCCTGTATTACAACCGCCACCGCTATTATGACCCGCTGCAGGGGCGGTATATCACTCAGGATCCGATTGGGCTGAAGGGGGGATGGAATTTTTATCAGTATCCGTTGAATCCGATCTCAAATATAGATCCATTAGGATTAGAAACACTAAAATGCATTAAGCCACTGCATTCAATGGGCGGAACTGGTGAAAGAAGCGGTCCAGATATATGGGGGAATCCGTTCTATCATCAATATCTTTGTGTCCCAGATGGTAAAGGGGACTATACTTGTGGTGGCCAAGACCAACGGGGAGAATCAAAAGGAGATGGTCTATGGGGGCCAGGTAAAGCAAGTAATGATACAAAAGAAGCTGCTGGCCGTTGTGACCTCGTTGAAACCGATAATAGTTGTGTGGAGAACTGTTTAAAAGGGAAGTTTAAAGAGGTAAGGCCGCGTTATTCTGTATTGCCTGATATATTCACACCTATAAATTTAGGGCTATTTAAAAACTGCCAAGACTGGTCTAATGATTCTTTAGAAACATGTAAGATGAAGTGCTCCGGAAATAACATTGGACGTTTTATTAGATTTGTATTCACCGGAGTGATGTAATGAAATATATTATTTTTTCATTCAGAGCTATATGGCTGGCGTTATCACTTTTAATGCTATTCTTTTCCATGCATAGACTTTCACTATTAGACTCCACTCGTGATGTGAGCGAGTTAATTAGTCTCATGTCTTATGGAATGATGGTAATATGTTTTCCAACAGGCATAGTATTCTTTATTGCTCTAATATTTATAGGGAGTATTTCAGACATTATTGGCGTAAGAATTGATAGTAAGTATATTATGGCGATAATAATATGGCTTTATTTTCTGTCAGGAGGGTATATTCAATGGTTTGTATTAAGTAAGCGCATTATAAATAAATAAAGTTAATTGCTCTTATTATTATATGTAACCTGGGCATTGATATCCCGTATGCAACAGACCCGGCAGGTAACCGCCTGCCCGACCCGGAGCTGCACCCGGACAGCACCCTCAGCATGTGGCCGGATAACCGTATCGCCCGTGACGCGCACTATCTTTACCGGTATGACCGTCACGGCAGGCTGACGGAGAAAACCGACCTCATCCCGGAAGGGGTTATCCGCACGGATGATGAGCGGACTCACCGGTACCATTACGACAGCCGGCACCGGCTGGTGCACTACACGCGGACACAATATGCAGAGCCGCTGGTCGAAAGTCGCTATCTTTACGACCCGCTGGGCCGCAGGGTGGCAAAACGGGTGTGGCGGCGTGAACGGGACCTGACGGGCTGGATGTCGCTGTCACGGAAACCGGAAGTGACCTGGTACGGCTGGGACGGTGACCGGCTGACCACGATACAGAACGACAGAACCCGCATCCAGACGGTTTATCAGCCGGGGAGCTTCACGCCACTCATCAGGGTCGAAACCGCCACCGGTGAGCTGGCGAAAACGCAGCGCCGCAGCCTGGCGGATGCGCTTCAGCAGTCCGGCGGCGAAGACGGTGGTGATGTGGTGTTCCCGCCGGTGCTGGTGCAGATGCTCGACCGGCTGGAAAGTGAAATCCTGGCTGACCGGGTGAGTGAGGAAAGCCGCCGCTGGCTGGCATCGTGCGGCCTGACGGTGGCGCAGATGCAAAACCAGATGGACCCGGTGTACACGCCGGCGCGAAAAATTCACCTGTACCACTGCGACCATCGCGGCCTGCCGCTGGCGCTTGTCAGCGCGGAAGGGGCAACAGCGTGGTACGCAGAATATGATGAATGGGGCAACCTGCTGAATGAAGAGAATCCGCAACAGCTGCAGCAGCTCATTCGCCTGCCGGGTCAGCAGTATGATGAGGAGTCCGGCCTGTATTACAACCGCCATCGCTATTATGACCCGCTGCAGGGGCGGTATATCACTCAGGATCCGATTGGACTGAAGGGGGGATGGAATTTTTATCAGTATCCGTTGAATCCAGTTACGAATACAGATCCTCTGGGGTTAGAAGTTTTTCCTGGACCATTCCCCTTGCCAATTCCATGGCCAAAAAGCCCTGCACAGCAGCAAGCAGATGATAATGCTGCAAAAGCATTGACAAAATGGTGGAACGATACAGCATCACAAAGAATATTTGACTCTCTAATATTGAATAATCCGGGACTAGCATTAGATATAACAATGATAGCTTCTCGTGGAAATGTTGCAGACACAGGGATAACTGATCGTGTCAATGACATAATAAATGACAGATTCTGGAGTGATGGGAAAAAACCCGACAGATGTGACGTACTTCAGGAACTAATTGATTGTGGTGATATTAGTGCTAAAGATGCAAAAAGCACACAGAAAGCCTGGAATTGTCGTCACTCCAGACAGTCAAACGATAAAAAAAGATAGCCTTTATGGAGGTTCCTGCAATGTCAAATACATACCAGAAAAGAAAGGCAAGTAAAGAGTATGGTTTATATAATCAATGTAAGAAACTAAATGATGATGAATTATTTCGCTTACTTGATGATCACAATTCCTTGAAAAGGATTTCATCTGCCAGAGTATTACAGTTAAGAGGTGGGCAAGACGCTGTTAGATTGGCAATTGAGTTCTGCTCTGATAAAAATTATATCCGTAGAGATATCGGAGCATTTATACTCGGGCAAATAAAAATTTGCAAAAAATGCGAAGGTAATGTGTTTAATATTTTGAACAATATGGCATTGAATGATAAGAGCGCTTGCGTTCGAGCTACGGCAATCGAGTCAACGGCTCAGCGATGCAAGAAAAACCCAATTTATTCACCTAAAATAGTAGAACAATCTCAAATTACTGCTTTTGATAAATCGACTAATGTCAGACGTGCTACAGCATTTGCTATTTCTGTTATCAATGATAAAGCAACAATTCCACTATTGATTAATCTGTTAAAAGATCCAAATGGAGATGTCAGAAACTGGGCCGCATTTGCAATAAATATCAATAAATATGATAATAGTGATATTAGGGATTGTTTTGTGGAGATGCTTCAGGATAAAAATGAGGAAGTCCGTATTGAAGCAATAATCGGACTTTCCTACAGAAAAGATAAAAGGGTTTTATCTGTTTTATGCGATGAGTTAAAAAAAAATACTGTTTATGATGATATCATTGAAGCTGCGGGTGAATTAGGTGATAAAACGCTACTTCCTGTTTTAGATACTATGTTGTACAAGTTTGATGACAATGAAATTATAACTTCCGCTATTGATAAGCTGAAGCGTTCATAGCGTGAGTTGCCTATGCACAGTGGGGTATTCCCGCCGGCACGGTGCAGATGCTCGACCGGCTGGAAAGTGAAATCCTGGCTGACCGAGTGAGTGAGGAAAGCCGCCGCTGGCTGGCATCGTGCGGCCTGACGGTGACGCAGATGCAAAACCAGATGGACCCGGTGTACACGCCGGCGCGAAAAATTCACCTGTACCACTGCGACCATCGCGGTCTGCCCCTGGCGCTTGTCAGCACGGAAGGGGCAACAGCGTGGTACGCAGAATATGATGAATGGGGCAACCTGCTGAATGAAGAGAACCCGCATCAACTGCAGCAGCTCATCCGGCTGCCGGGGCAGCAGTATGATGAGGAGTCCGGCCTGTATTACAACCGCCACCGCTATTATGACCCGCTGCAGGGGCGGTATATCACTCAGGATCCAATTGGGCTGAAGGGGGGATGGAATTTTTATCAGTATCCGTTGGATCCGGTCATAAATGTAGATCCGCAAGGTTTGGTTGATATAAATTTATACCCCGAAAGTGATCTTATCCATTCTGTAGCTGATGAGATTAATATCCCAGGCGTTTTCACAATCGGGGGGCATGGTACCCCCACATCTATTGAATCCGCAACGCGCAGTATCATGACAGCTAAAGATCTAGCATATCTAATTAAATTTGATGGGAATTATAAAGATGGGATGACAGTTTGGTTATTTTCTTGTAATACAGGTAAAGGACAAAATTCATTTGCTAGCCAATTAGCTAAAGAGTTACATACAAATGTAATAGGACCTGACACGCTATGGACGTGGTGGGGCGAGGAACTAATGGTAAGTTAAAAATGGATACAGTGCTAACAGCACCAACGAACCTTAATTCAAATAAGGATCTTATGGCTATAACAACAAAAGACCTTGGTAATTGGATAACATATGGGCCATCTGGGCACCCCATTTCTAATATGCAAGGTACGCCAGAAAAACCCAGTGATATAAGATAGGTTGTAGATGTATGAAAGCATGCTTGTTACTATTTTTTTATTTCTCTTTTATTTTTCAATTGCATGGTGCTGATGTGAAAATAAAACAAAACGAAAGTATGATGGGGTCTACAGCAATGACCTATGATTTAAGTGAAGAAAAGTTGATGAAACTGAAGTATAAATCACAACATGGTGATTCAGAGGCATCATTTCGACTATATCAATATTACTGCTTTACTAAAAATAACATTTACAAACAATTGCGATACTTAGAAAGATCAGCATCTCAGGGGAATGTTACAGCGCAGTTTAATTATGGAGTTTTTTTATCGGATACAAATCCAATATTATCAGAATATTATAATTTGAATAAAGCTATTTATTGGATGGAATTCGCTGTAAATAACGGTAATATTGATGCAAAGAGCAAACTTCAAGAGCTCAAAAAGCTAAAGCGAATGGATAGAAGGAAGAATAAGGAGAATCCGTAAAAGCAATAATTCATCAGACTGCCGCAGCAGTAGTATGATGATGAATCAGGGCTGTACTATAACTATTATCTGTAACATTAACCGCAGCAGGGGCGGTATAACACTCAGGCTCCGATTGGGCTGGAAGGTAGGTGGAATTTTTATCAGTATCCTTTGAACCCGATTTCTGGAATCGATCCCCTTGGGATTAGCCACCTGTTTATACAGCATAACTTTAGGTATGCTTTCGTGTGTTTCAGATATACCAGGTGATGATAATTCTTATGGTGTGCTTACTATTTCAGTCGCCTCTGGTAATAATGGTAATAATATGCAATGTAAAAATAATCCTGGTTGTACACACTTACAAAATAGAGGCCCAATACCTCAAGGGGTATGGACCTGGAATGTTAATGGTCCTGGAGCAACTAATAGAAAACCTAATGGTATACGTTTAGTACCGTCAGCAAATACAGAAACGTATAATCGTGATGGATTTTTAATACATAGTTGTTTAAACGCTTTTGGTCCATCTTTAGGACCTCGATTCTGTTCCGAGGGTTGTATAACTGGTTCATCTAATGACATGCAAAAATTAAATGAGCTAATATTTTCAGAGCCAGATAACACATTAACAGTGACGGACTAGAAATATGGCAAGGTTATTAACAATTGTGCTTTTTTTCTCTATTTCTGCGAATGCAGTTACTGTAAACCAATTTCAGAGAGAGTTGGATTTGGCAGACAAGGCAATATTATGGGCACTAATATCAGCCAGTACCCAAGAGGGACGAAAAGCGTGTTCACTTAGCTATTTTTCATGTAAAGCCGCAGAGGCTGAACTCGGACTGGCATATATGGCTGCTAATGATAACAAGGCATTTCTCACATCCTTATCTAGAATAATGATGTACAAAATAGATGCTGGACTTTCCGAATCTTATACATGCTATTTATTAAGCAAGGGAAAGATCATAAGACCATATCTGAAGAATCTAAATCCACACCAACTTGTCGCTGATTGCATTGAAACTGTAAATAAAATAAAAGATAAAAATAAAAAAATCATTGATATAGATTCAGTTAATATTTGCAATGATAATAAAAATATAAATTGGAGAGTTAATAGTACTATTGTAGCCATTGATGATTCTATAAAATGCATCGATGAATAATAACTTAATTATATTTAAAAATATATTAATAACTCACTCTCCAGGAGTTTTTTTAACTTAGTGTTATAATGAATACGATAATTAAAAGTGAAGAGAAAAATAGTTGTATACATATATTCCATGAACCTACATTGTGATCTATAAATTATATATTTTTAAATGTGACAGCCATTCTTCAGATAATAAAACCATCATCGCAATAGATGGAAAAGCACTCCAGCACTTTTTTGATTAGCATCGTCGCAGAGGAACAATTCATAATCATTGCGATCTCGACGATGTATAGTCTGATCCTGCGGCAGATCAAGACGGATAAAAAATCCAATGAGTTCACACTCATCCCGAACTTATTAACATAATGAATATTAAAGAAAAATCATCACAGCCGATGAAATAATATGCAAAAATAATTAGTCCTTACAAGGAGCAAAGTTCCATAATATCCCCCGCCCCCCTCAATGATCCAAATAAAGATAATGCATCCAACTGGTCATTCTTAGCAGCACCTTCCGCATCACCGAAACATGGCTGAAATGGTCGGAGTAAACTGCCACCTGGGCGTAGATGCCGTCGGGTAAGGCATCGATATCATCGTTAGGGTCCAGTTCAATGGTTCCCAGCACACCGTCCGTGCCGGGCACGACCGTTAATGATTGCAATACCCCTTGCGCCTGATACGAACCGCCTGGCACGACAGGTAAAATACTAGTCAGTTTGCCGTGGAATACCTGCCCAGGTAGCGCATTAAACACTACTTCCGCATCATCACCTGGTTTCAGACGTAACAGCGAGTTTTGCCGAAATTGGGCGACAATTTGCCGTTTTTGCTCAGGGATGAAAACCATTACCGGACGCAACGGCAAGGCAGCTGCGTATGTACCTGGGCGGATCAGCACCTGAGTGACGTAGCCATTGCTCGGCGCGCGAATGACGGTCTGCTCAAGGTTATATTTCGCTTCGGTAAGCTGCGCCCTTAAGCTGACAATCTGCGACTGCTCACCGTTAACCATACTGTCGAGCTGGCTCTGGATCTGCGCCTGCTCCGCCACCGAGCCTTTCACCAGCGCGTCCTGCGCGAGGAAGTTTTGCCGCGCATCGTCGATGTCACGTTCCGAGAACGGATTTACCGCCGCCTGGCTGCCTTTCAGGTAACGTTGATAATTTTTAAACAAGCGGTCACGCTCCGCTGAAACCTGGGTGGTATTGGCTTGCGCTTCAGTGAGCTGCGCGCGCAGTGTCTTTATATTATGCGTCGCCGTCATCAGGTCAGCCTGAAGTCTGTCGACTCGCGCCTGATAACGTACCGGGGCGAGCTTAAAAAGCACCTCGCCCTTCTGAATAAGCTGATTATTCTTGTCAGTGACTTCAGTCACGATCCCCGTCACCTGTGGCGTGATGGGAATAGCAATCACCGCTTTCTGTGCGGTAAAAGTGTAAGGGTGGTTGTAGTTCATCAACAAAATCAAACCACTCACCAGAAACACGCCTCCCAGCGCCGCCGTCGCCAGCGTCCACTGATTTACCGGAATGCGGAAGATTTTAAAGACCGCCCACGCCAGCGCCACGTAAGTTAAAACAATCAACAGATCCATATTTAGATCTCCGGGAACGTGGAATAGTCAGTCTTTTTCTCGGCGGCGAGTTGATGCTCCAGCCGGGAAATTCGGTCAGAAAGTGCGGCGATTTCCGGGTCAGTCGCTTTCTCCTGCGACGCAACATGTGACTGCATACCCCAGCCACGCTCCGGTTGATAGAGCGTCGCCCAGATCCACAGGAACGGCCAGATAACATGCAGAGTAAACAGGCTCACCCAGCCCGCCGTATGAATAGCGTCGGCATGGGGGTGATTGCGCTTTTTGGCAATCAGATAAGGGATGTCATGTATCGCGATGATTCCATAAAAAATCACCAGAAAGACGAAGATCAGCACTCCCAACGCGAAATAGTTTAGAAACATATCTGCCTCGGATTCACGTTTATCGGTGTTGTTTTTTGGCTGGCAGCCAGAAGGGAGTCAGGCTGATATTTTGACAATAATTCGGGTTCGCGATTCTCGCCATAACACCAAAGAATAATTTTTAGAGGTGATGAGTTGCTTAGTTACATAACGATTTTATGACGAAGGCATAACATGCTGCAGATCACATCAGGTGAACGCCGTAAGAAAATATCTTGTGATTCAGATCACAAAGATTCAACAAACTAACAAAACAAAAATGTGACATTACTCACATTTAAATGCCATTTTTAGCGAAAATCGCCGTCTTGTTGCTTTTTTACACAAGTATTTTGTGATGCACATCACGTCAATTACCTCTCTACCCCCTATATTTATGTGATTCATATCACACAAAAAGCCGTCGACTGGACAGTTAACCGATTCAGTGCCAGATTTCGCACTATCAACAAGGTCCGGCTACCTCTGCCGCCACATTAACAAAAAACCTCGGGCTTCCAGCCTGCGCGACAGCAAACATAAGAAGGGGTGTTTTTATGTCATCCGATATTAAGATCAAAGTGCAAAGCTTTGGTCGTTTCCTCAGCAACATGGTGATGCCAAATATCGGCGCGTTTATCGCGTGGGGTATCATCACCGCGTTATTTATTCCAACAGGGTGGTTACCGAACGAAACGCTGGCGAAGCTGGTCGGGCCGATGATCACTTATCTCCTGCCACTGCTGATCGGTTATACCGGTGGTAAGCTGGTAGGCGGCGAACGTGGCGGCGTAGTCGGTGCCATCACTACAATGGGCGTTATCGTCGGCGCAGATATGCCGATGTTCCTCGGTTCTATGATTGCAGGTCCGCTGGGCGGCTGGTGCATTAAGCACTTCGACCGCTGGGTAGACGGTAAGATCAAATCCGGTTTTGAGATGCTGGTGAATAACTTCTCCGCTGGCATCATCGGGATGATCCTCGCTATTCTGGCGTTCCTCGGCATTGGCCCGATTGTTGAAGCCCTGTCCAAAATGCTGGCTGCGGGCGTTAACTTCATGGTTGTCCATGACATGCTGCCGCTGGCGTCTATCTTTGTTGAACCGGCGAAAATCCTGTTCCTCAACAACGCCATTAACCACGGTATCTTCTCGCCGCTGGGTATTCAGCAGTCCCATGAACTGGGTAAATCCATCTTCTTCCTGATTGAAGCTAACCCAGGTCCGGGTATGGGTGTTCTGCTGGCGTACATGTTCTTTGGCCGTGGTAGCGCTAAACAGTCTGCGGGCGGTGCGGCAATCATTCACTTCCTGGGGGGTATCCACGAAATCTACTTCCCGTATGTGCTGATGAATCCGCGTCTGATCCTGGCCGTTATCCTCGGTGGTATGACTGGCGTATTCACGCTGACTATCCTGGGCGGTGGTCTGGTTTCTCCGGCATCTCCGGGCTCTATCCTTGCGGTACTGGCAATGACACCAAAAGGTGCTTACTTCGCTAACATCGCGGGTGTGTGTGCGGCGATGGCAGTCTCCTTCGTTGTCTCTGCTATTTTGCTGAAAACCAGCAAAGTGAAAGAAGAAGATGACATTGAAGCAGCAACGCGTCGTATGCAGGACATGAAAGCTGAATCTAAAGGTGCATCTCCGCTGTCTGCTGGCGATGTGACTAACGACCTGAGCCACGTACGTAAAATCATCGTTGCCTGTGACGCCGGTATGGGTTCCAGTGCGATGGGCGCAGGTGTGCTGCGTAAGAAAATTCAGGATGCAGGTCTGTCGCAGATTTCTGTTACTAACAGCGCGATCAACAACCTGCCGCCAGATGTGGACCTGGTCATCACTCACCGTGACCTGACCGAACGCGCTATGCGCCAGGTTCCGCAGGCACAGCATATTTCGCTGACCAACTTCCTCGACAGCGGCCTGTACACCAGCCTGACCGAACGTCTGGTTGCTGCCCAGCGCCATACTGAAAACGAAGTAAAAGTGAAAGACAGTCTGAAAGACAGCTTTGACGATTCCAGTGCTAACCTCTTCAAACTGGGCGCGGAAAACATCTTCCTCGGTCGCAAAGCGGCCACCAAAGAAGAAGCGATTCGTTTTGCTGGCGAGCAGCTGGTGAAAGGCGGTTACGTTGAGCCGGAATACGTTCAGGCGATGCTGGATCGTGAAAAACTGACCCCGACTTATCTGGGTGAGTCCATCGCGGTACCGCACGGTACGGTTGAAGCGAAAGATCGCGTACTGAAAACGGGCGTGGTGTTCTGCCAGTACCCGGAAGGCGTGCGCTTCGGTGAAGAAGAAGATGACATTGCCCGTCTGGTGATTGGTATTGCCGCCCGTAACAACGAGCACATTCAGGTTATCACCAGCCTGACCAATGCACTGGATGATGAGTCCGTCATCGAGCGTCTGGCACACACCACCAGCGTGGATGAAGTGCTGGAACTGCTGGCAGGTCGTAAGTAATCCAATCCCACCTCTCCACATGGAGACGGTGGGGCTAATTGCCTGATGCGCTACGCTTATCAGGCCTACAAAACAAAGCACAGTTTGTTGAATTTGCACGTTCTTGTAGGCCGGATAAGGCATTTACGCCGCATCCGGCGCGGCCCCTCTCCACATGGAGAAGATGGGCTAATTGCCTGATGCGCTACGCTTATCAGGCCTACAAAAACAAAGCACAATTTGTTGAATTTGCACGTTCTTGTAGGCCGGATAAGGCGTTTGCGCCGCATCCGGCGCGGCTCCTCTCCACATGGAGAGGGTTTGGGTGAGGGAAAAGCCTCACCCCAGCCCTCTCGGGTAAAAACATTGATGAAGGTTAATACTATGAAAGCATTACATTTTGGCGCAGGTAATATCGGTCGTGGCTTTATCGGTAAACTGCTGGCAGACGCGGGTATCCAACTGACGTTTGCCGATGTCAATCAGGTGGTACTTGATGCCCTGAATGCCCGTCATAGCTATCAGGTTCATGTGGTCGGTGAAACCGAGCAGGTAGATACCGTTTCTGGCGTCAATGCTGTCAGCAGCATTGGTGATGATGTCGTTGATCTGATTGCTCAGGTTGATTTAGTCACTACCGCCGTGGGCCCGGTTGTGCTGGAACGTATTGCTCCGGCAATCGCCAAAGGGCTGGTGAAACGTAAAGAACAAGGTAATGAATCCCCACTGAACATTATCGCCTGTGAAAACATGGTACGCGGCACCACGCAGCTGAAAGGCCATGTGATGAACGCCCTGCCAGAAGACGCCAAAGCGTGGGTAGAAGAACACGTTGGCTTTGTGGATTCCGCCGTTGACCGCATCGTACCGCCTTCCGCTTCGGCAACGAACGATCCGCTGGAAGTGACAGTCGAAACCTTCAGCGAATGGATTGTCGATAAAACCCAGTTCAAAGGTGCACTGCCGAACATCCCAGGCATGGAGTTAACCGACAACCTGATGGCATTTGTTGAGCGTAAACTCTTCACCCTGAATACAGGTCATGCTATAACCGCGTACCTCGGAAAACTGGCAGGTCATCAGACCATTCGTGACGCAATTCTCGACGAGAAAATCCGCGCGGTAGTAAAAGGGGCGATGGAAGAAAGTGGCGCTGTACTGATTAAGCGTTACGGTTTTGACGCGGACAAACATGCGGCGTACATCCAGAAAATCCTTGGTCGTTTTGAAAACCCGTATCTGAAAGACGATGTAGAGCGCGTAGGCCGTCAGCCGCTGCGTAAACTGAGTGCTGGCGACCGTCTGATCAAGCCACTGCTCGGAACGCTGGAATATGGTCTGCCACATAAAAACCTGATTGAAGGTATTGCCGCTGCAATGCACTTCCGCAGTGAAGATGATCCGCAGGCTCAGGAACTGGCAGCACTGATTGCCGACAAAGGCCCGCAAGCCGCACTGGCGCAGATTTCCGGCCTTGATGCTAACAGCGAGGTTGTATCCGAGGCAGTAACCGCTTATAAAGCAATGCAATAATGGTGGACCAGGCGCAGGACTCCCTGCGCCCGAATAACAGATTGTCAGATATGCAGGCAACAATGGAACAAACCCAGGCCTTTGAAAACCGTGTGCTTGAGCGTCTGAATGCTGGCAAAACCGTGCGAAGCTTTCTGATTACCGCCGTCGAGCTTTTGACCGAGGCGGTAAATCTTCTGGTGCTTCAGGTATTCCGCAAAGACGATTACGCGGTGAAGTATGCTGTAGAACCGTTACTCGACGGCGATGGCCCGCTGGGCGATCTTTCTGTGCGTTTAAAACTCATTTACGGGTTGGGTGTCATTAACCGCCATGAATACGAAGATGCGGAACTGCTGATGGCATTGCGTGAAGAACTAAATCACGACGGCAATGAGTACGCCTTTACCGACGACGAAATTCTTGGCCCCTTTGGTGAGCTGCACTGTGTGGCGGCGTTACCACCGCCGCCACAGTTTGAACCCGCAGACTCCAGTTTGTATGCAATGCAAATTCAGCGTTACCAACAGGCTGTGCGATCAACAATGGTCCTTTCACTGACAGAGCTGATTTCCAAAATCAGCTTAAAAAAAGCCTTTCAAAAGTAAGTACTTTCGCTTACTTCTCCTCTACCTGTTTCGGCCGATAAAGCCGACGATAATACTCCAGACGTTGTAGATATAACGGCACGCTTTCATCAGGTATTCCGGACGGAATCGCATTGCGGGGAGGAAGTTTTTTCAGATACTCCCGGAACGCCTGGCTCGATGCCATGAAATCTACAGCTTTATCGATAAGAAGCGGAACGTTTTCACCTAATTTGCCCATGATGATATCTCCGTATTACCCCGCGTCGGGAATGCGCGGCCGCCAATTTTAGTTTAGATCCCGGTATAAATGACATTAAGGAAAACGTGCTCAATCCTCAATAATGATCCTCTTCTGTTGTCTATCTTTTTTCTTTAAATTTCCTAACTAATCAATAGATTGGGTGATTTTCAAACACATTAATGGTTACAATCTGGAACTATTACAATGCCATCTGTTGTGAACAAAGCACCTGGTCGCGCATACTAGAGGCTATAAATTTATCTCTATCAGAAGTCATCACATGAAAGAAGTCGAAAAAAACGAAATCAAACGTCTCAGCGATCGCCTGGACGCTATCCGCCATCAGCAGGCTGACCTGTCACTTGTTGAAGCCGCAGATAAATATGCCGAACTGGAAAAAGAAAAAGCCACGCTGGAAGCCGAAATTGCTCGCCTGCGTGAAGTTCACAGCCAGAAACTCAGTAAAGAAGCGCAAAAACTGATGAAAATGCCCTTCCAGCGCGCGATTACCAAAAAAGAGCAGGCTGATATGGGCAAGCTGAAGAAAAGTGTTCGCGGACTGGTAGTTGTGCATCCGATGACCGCGCTGGGCCGCGAAATGGGCCTGCAAGAGATGACCGGATTCTCTAAGACCGCATTTTAAGTACCTGTCTCACCGCTGTAATCACAGCCTCTCACGATTTACTCGCTCCTGCTGGCACATGCAGGAGCCTGATACCAGATATCGGATATCTTTAACATTCTTATCACTATTGCTTCCATCTCACCGGCTCTTTGAAGCGCATATTACAGGCTAAATTCTGAAATTGTGGTATGGAATAAAAAAGTGATATATAAGCGATAACAATGAATTAATGCACATTAATGCCTGTAACAGCCATTAATTATTTATATTTATCGCTCAGAATCACACACTTCCCAAGAAAACATCACCATGCTGAATATTAATATTTCTCCTGGTCGGTGTTTTCATCCGGTGAAACATTTGACATTGATTGACATCGATCATTAAAATCCGCGCGATTAATATTATTGGCTACAATCTGAAATTGTCTGACATTTAATGTCATATTCGCACTACCAATTAATACAACAATTAATAGAAAAAGTCTCTTATAAATTTATATAACGTATATTTCCACTCGAATCATTCATAAAAAGGATGATTACGCCGTAACAGTTAACGTATCGGGATCATGAAAAGGAATTCACCCTATGAGCATCAAAAAAGCACTATTAAGCATGTTTATAACATTGCCACTCTGGGTATTGACTGGGTGTGACTATATTGAGAAAGCGAATCTGATCGACGATCTTGCCAAACAGCAAGAATTGCAAAAAAGTAAAATAGAGATTCTTGAAAAAGAACAAGAACAATATAAAAGAAAAATAGAAATTATTGAAAATCAACAAATTAATATTGCAAACACCACTAAAGTGCTGGCGGGTGTAGTAAAGGCGGTCAAAGACAAACAGGACGAATTTGTCTTCACCGAATTTAACCCAGCACAAACAAAATACTTCATTTTAAACAATGGCTCGGTTGGTTTGGCAGGCCGGGTGCTGTCTATTGATGCAGTTGAAAATGGTAGCGTTATTCGTATTTCGCTGGTTAACCTTTTAAGCGTTCCCGTATTAAATATTGGCTTTCAAGCCACATGGGGCAATGAAAGACCCACCGATGCCAAAGCGCTGGCAAAGTGGCAGCAACTGCTGTTCAACACCACCATGAACTCCACCCTGCAATTAATGCCAGGTCAATGGCAAGACATTAATCTGACATTAAAAGGCGTTTCACCTAATAACCTGAAGTATCTGAAATTGTCCATCAATATGGCCAATCTCCAGTTCGACACTGTTCAACCTGCTGAAACCCGGCAGCGGAAAAACAAAAAATAAATGCAGCTTCTGCGCTTATATCAAGGAATAGAGAGCATCACGAATGAACAAAATATTTAAAGTTATCTGGAATCCGGCAACGGGCAGCTATAGCGTTGCCAGTGAAACGGCGAAAAGTCGTGGAAAAAAGAGCGGGCGCAGTAAGCTCATGCTGGCGACGGTGATTGGTATCAACAGCCTGGCGTTTTCATTCAGCGCATCCGCACAGTTAGTGGGGAAAGATACTGGTCGTGGCGTTGATTATGGTCAGGGTACAGGAACAGGCTGGGTTGCTGTCGGTGAGGATGCAAGAGCAAATGCTTATACAGACACCGGTGGTGGCTCCAGTACCGCAGTGGGTTATCAGTCAAACGCCGAGGGAAGATGGTCAACAGCCATCGGCGGTAAGACTCATTCGATTGGCGAAGCATCAATGGCGTTCGGGATTAATACCACCTCAATAGGCCAGCGAAGTCTCGCTATGGGCGCATCGACAACGTCAACAGGTGACTATTCAATCGCATTTGGTCGTTATGCGGAATCAATAGGCGAATTTTCTATTGCACAAGGTGATAGCGCGAAAACAGGTGCTGATAAAGCCATCGCAGTAGGACATGGGAGCAAAGCCTTAGGAATAATGAGTATCGCCCTCGGTGACACTGCCAATGCCTCGAAAGAATATTCTATGGCACTGGGAGCAAATAGTGCAGCTAACGGCACAGACAGCCTCGCTTTAGGCAGACAATCTCTCGCCAGCGCAGCAAACGCGATTGCGATTGGCGCTGAGACCGAAGCCGCTGAAAATGCAACGGCAGTGGGTACTAAAGCGGAGGCAAATGGGCTTAACAGTATCGCGTTGGGCTCCGGGAGTATTGCAAATACCGATAACACGATTGCTCTGGGTAATCAAAGCCAGGCAATCGCTGCGGGCGCCATTGCCATCGGCCAGGCGAATAAAGCTGACGGCGTAAATGCAATCGCACTGGGAAATGGGAGTATTACCGGTGGGGCAAATGCCATTGCTCTTGGACAAGGCAGTTATGCCGGTTTAGAAAATGGCATTGCAATTGGTGCTCAGGCCACTGCTCAAGGTAAAAATTCAATTGCTCTGGGTGCTGGTTCTGTCGCGACTGAAGCGGATACTGTCTCCGTGGGTAACACAACTGCTCAGCGAAAAATTGTCAATATGGCAAAAGGTGATATCGACAATAACAGTACTGATGCCATCAATGGATCACAGCTTTATGCTATCAGTAAGTCAGTAGCAGATAATCTTGGTGGAGGAGCGACCGTCAATTCGCAGGGCGTCGTGACTTCCCCAAATTACAGACTGAAAAATGGTATTTATGGCAATGTTGGCGACGCCTTAGCGGATCTAAACACGAATACGATACAATGGGACTCCCTTAAAAAGGGATATAGTGCGGCACATGGTACAGATGCCACTAGCAAAATCACTAACGTCACCGCTGGCGACCTTTCCGCCACAAGTACCGATGCCGTCAACGGTTCTCAGCTGAATACCACTAACGATAACGTGGCGACTAACACCACCAACATCACTAACCTGACTGATACGGTGACTAACCTCGGTGAAGACGCCCTGAAATGGGACGATGCCGCAGGCGCATTCACCGCTGCACGCGGCACTAACGCCACCAACAAAATCACTAACGTCACCGCTGGCGAGCTCTCTGACACCAGCACCGACGCCGTTAATGGTTCTCAGCTGAAAACCACTAACGATAACGTGGCGACTAACACCACCAATATCGCTACCAATACCAGCAATATCACTAACCTGACTGATACGGTGACTGACCTTAGTGAAGACGCCCTGAAATGGGACGACGCCGCAGGCGCATTCACCGCTGCACACGGCACTAATGCCACCAACAAAATCACCAATGTCACCGCCGGCGAACTCTCTGATACCAGCACCGACGCCGTCAACGGTTCTCAGCTGAAAGCGACCAAGGACGATGTGGCGGCAAACACCACCAATATCGCTACCAATACCAGCAATATCACTAACCTGACTGATACGGTGACTGACCTTAGTGAAGACGCCCTGAAATGGGACGACGCCGCAGGCGCATTCACCGCTGCACACGGCACTAACGCCACCAACAAAATCAGCAACGTACAAGCTGGCATAGTCTCCTCTGACAGCACTGACGCCATAAATGGCTCACAACTTTACGGTTTGGCTGATTCATTCACGTCCTATCTGGGTGGTGGGGCTGATATTAGCGATACAGGTGTATTAACCGGGCCAACCTATAGTATTGGCGGCACTGACTACACTAACGTCGGGGATGCTCTGGCTGCGATTAACACTTCATTTAGTGATTCTCTCGGTGATGCTCTGCTCTGGGATACAACCGCAGGCAAATTCAGCGCCAAACACGGCATTAATAATGATCCCAGTGTAATCACTGATATTGCAAACGGTGCAGTCTCGTCCACCAGTAGCGACGCTATTAACGGTTCACAGCTTTATGGCGTTAGTGACTACATTGCCGATGCTCTGGGCGGGAACGCTGTGGTGAATGCGGATGGCAGTATCACCGCACCGACTTATGCCATCGCTGGCGGCAGTTACAGCAACGTTGGTGACGCACTGGAAGCGATCGATACCACGCTGGATGACGCCCTGCTCTGGGATGCAACAGCCAATGACGGTGCTGGTGCATTCAGCGCCGGTCGTGGGGTAGATAACACTGCCAGTAAGATTACTAACGTCGCAAATGGTGCAATCTCTGCCACCAGCAGCGACGCGATTAACGGCTCACAACTCTATACCACTAACAAATATATCGCTGATGCTCTGGGCGGTGATGCAGAAGTTAACGCTGATGGTACTATCACTGCGCCGACTTACACCATTGCGAATGCCGAGTACAACAATGTCGGTGAAGCTCTGGATGCGCTTGATGAGAACGCGCTGCTGTGGGATGCGACCGCCAATAACGGCGAAGGGGCTTACAACGCCAGTCATGACGGCAAGGCCAGCATTATCACAAACGTTGCTGATGGTAACATTGGTGAAGGTAGCACCGATGCTATCAACGGTTCTCAGCTGTTTAACACCAATATGCTGATCCAGCAGAACAGCGAAGTTATCAATCAGCTTGCCGGTAACACCAGTGAAACCTACATCGAAGAAAATGGTGCAGGTATTAACTATGTGCGTACCAATGACACCGGTTTAACCTTCACCGATGCCAGCGCAGCAGGTATTGGCTCTACCGCTGTGGGTTATAACTCTGTTGCCAAAGGCGATAGCAGCGTGGCCATCGGCCAGGACAGTTACAGCAACGTTGATACAGGTATCGCTCTTGGTAGCAGTTCCGTTTCCAGCCGTGTAATAGTTAAAGGTTCTCGTGACACCAGCGTATCGGAAGAAGGTGTTGTGATTGGTTATGACACAACTGACGGTGAACTGCTTGGCGCATTATCAATTGGTGATGAAGGTAAATACCGTCAAATCATCAATGTTGCCGATGGTTCTGAAGCCCATGATGCCGTTACGGTTCGCCAGTTGCAGAATGCGATTGGTGCAGTAGCCACCACGCCGACCAAATACTATCACGCCAACTCAACGGCTGAAGACTCACTGGCAGTCGGTGAAGACTCGCTGGCAATGGGCGCAAAAACCATCGTTAATGGTAATGCAGGTATTGGTATCGGCCTGAACACTTTAGTTCTGGCAGATGCGATTAACGGTATTGCTATCGGTAGCAACGCGCGTGCAAACCATGCAAACAGCATTGCAATGGGTAATGGTTCTCAAACTACCCGTGGCGCACAAACTGGCTACACCGCCTACAACATGGATGCACCGCAGAACTCTGTGGGTGAATTCTCCGTAGGTAGCGAAGACGGTCAACGTCAGATCACCAACGTCGCGGCTGGTTCGGCGGATACCGATGCGGTCAACGTGGGTCAATTGAAAGTAACGGATGCGCAGGTTTCCCAGAATACCCAGAGCATTACTAACCTGAACAATCAGGTGACGAATCTGGATACTCGCGTGACCAATATCGAGAACGGTATTGGCGATATCGTGACCACAGGTAGCACCAAGTACTTCAAGACCAACACCGATGGCGTAGATGCTAACGCCCAGGGTAAAGACAGTGTGGCGATTGGTTCTGGATCCATTGCTGCCGCTGACAACAGCGTCGCTCTGGGTACAGGCTCCGTGGCCAACGAAGAAAACACAATCTCTGTGGGTTCTTCTACCAACCAGCGCCGTATCACCAACGTTGCTGCCGGTGTTAATGCCACCGATGCGGTTAACGTTTCGCAACTGAAGTCTTCCGAAGCAGGTGGCGTTCGCTACGACACCAAAGCTGATGGCTCTATCGACTACAGCAACATCACTCTCGGTGGCGGCAATGGCGGTACGACTCGCATCAGCAACGTTTCTGCTGGCGTGAACAACAACGACGCAGTGAACTATGCACAGTTGAAGCAAAGTGTGCAGGAAACGAAGCAATACACCGATCAGCGCATGGTTGAGATGGATAACAAACTGTCCAAAACCGAAAGCAAGTTGAGCGGTGGTATCGCTTCCGCAATGGCAATGACCGGTCTGCCGCAGGCTTACACGCCGGGAGCCAGCATGGCCTCTATTGGTGGTGGTACTTACAACGGCGAATCGGCTGTTGCTTTAGGTGTGTCGATGGTGAGCGCCAATGGTCGTTGGGTCTACAAATTACAAGGTAGTACCAATAGCCAGGGTGAATACTCCGCCGCACTCGGTGCCGGTATTCAGTGGTAATGATCCATTAAAGAATGGGTAAACGCCAAATTGCGTGATGCGCTACGCTTATCAGACCTACGGGATGATTCAGCACATTCCTGTAGGCCGGATAAGGCGTTCACGCCGCATCCGGCAAGATAAGACGCACCAGATCAACAATCTGAGGGCAATTCCCTGATGGGAATTGCCCTTTTCTTTACAGACATCTCCCTCACTCCAAATTGGCCCTACCAATTCTTCGCTTATCTGACCTCTGGTTCACAGTTCCCCAATTAAAGCTCACATCAATGTTGCTAATATATAACATTTGGTTAACTATTCATTGTCATTATCCCTACACAACACAATTGGCAGTGCCACTTTTACACAACGTGTGACACGGAGATGAGCAACAGACTCATCACGCGGCGTGTGTGGACTGCAGGAGACCTGCAATGAATCTCTGGCAACAAAACTATGATCCCGCCGGGAATATCTGGCTTTCCAGCCTGATAGCATCGCTTCCCATTCTGTTTTTCTTCTTTGCGCTGATTAAGCTCAAACTGAAAGGATACGTCGCCGCCTCGTGGACGGTGGCAATCGCCCTTGCCGTGGCTTTGCTGTTCTATAAAATGCCGGTCGCTAACGCGCTGGCCTCGGTGGTTTATGGCTTCTTCTACGGTTTGTGGCCCATCGCGTGGATCATTATTGCAGCGGTGTTCGTCTATAAGATCTCGGTGAAAACCGGGCAGTTTGACATCATCCGCTCGTCTATTCTTTCGATAACCCCTGACCAGCGCCTGCAAATGCTGATCGTCGGTTTCTGTTTCGGCGCGTTCCTCGAAGGGGCCGCAGGATTTGGCGCACCGGTAGCAATTACCGCCGCATTGCTGGTCGGCCTGGGCTTTAAACCGCTGTACGCCGCCGGGCTGTGCCTGATTGTTAACACCGCGCCAGTGGCATTTGGTGCGATGGGTATTCCGATTCTGGTCGCCGGGCAGGTAACAGGCATCGACAGCTTTGAGATTGGCCAGATGGTGGGGCGTCAGCTACCGTTTATGACCATTATCGTGCTGTTCTGGATTATGGCGATTATGGACGGCTGGCGCGGTATCAAAGAAACCTGGCCTGCGGTCGTGGTTGCGGGCGGCTCGTTTGCCATCGCTCAATACCTCAGCTCTAACTTCATTGGGCCGGAACTGCCAGACATTATCTCTTCGCTGGTATCGCTGCTCTGCCTGACACTGTTCCTCAAACGCTGGCAGCCGGTGCGCGTATTCCGTTTTGGTGATTTGGGGGCGTCACAGGTTGATATGACGCTGGCCCACACCGGTTACACCGCGGGTCAGGTATTACGTGCCTGGACACCGTTCCTGTTCCTGACCGCTACCGTAACACTGTGGAGTATCCCGCCGTTTAAAGCCCTGTTCGCATCGGGTGGCGCGCTGTATGAGTGGGTGATCAATATTCCGGTGCCGTACCTCGATAAACTGGTTGCCCGTATGCCACCAGTGGTCAGCGAAGCGACAGCTTACGCCGCCGTGTTTAAGTTCGACTGGTTCTCTGCTACCGGTACCGCCATTCTGTTTGCTGCCCTGCTTTCGATTGTCTGGCTGAAGATGAAACCATCTGACGCTATCAGCACCTTCGGCAGCACCCTAAAAGAACTGGCTCTGCCTATCTACTCCATCGGTATGGTGCTGGCATTCGCCTTTATTTCGAACTATTCCGGACTGTCATCAACACTGGCGCTGGCACTGGCGCATACCGGTCATGCATTCACCTTCTTCTCGCCGTTCCTCGGCTGGCTTGGGGTATTCCTGACCGGGTCGGATACGTCATCTAATGCTTTGTTTGCCGCTTTGCAGGCTACCGCCGCACAACAAATTGGCGTTTCTGACCTGTTGCTGGTTGCTGCCAACACCACCGGTGGTGTCACCGGCAAAATGATCTCTCCGCAATCTATCGCTATCGCCTGTGCGGCGGTAGGACTGGTGGGCAAAGAGTCTGATTTGTTCCGCTTTACTGTCAAACACAGCCTGATCTTCACCTGTATGGTGGGCGTGATCACCACGCTTCAGGCCTATGTCTTAACGTGGATGATTCCTTAATGATTGTTTTACCCAGACGCCTGTCAGACGAGGTTGCCGATCGTGTGCGGGCGCTGATTGATGAAAAAAACCTGGAGGCGGGCATGAAATTGCCCGCTGAACGTCAACTGGCAATGCAACTCGGTGTATCGCGAAATTCACTGCGCGAGGCGCTGGCGAAACTGGTGAGCGAAGGTGTGTTGCTCAGTCGACGCGGCGGCGGGACGTTTATTCGCTGGCGTCATGACACATGGTCGGAGCAAAACATCGTCCAGCCGTTGAAAACGCTGATGGCCGATGATCCGGATTACAGTTTCGATATTCTGGAAGCCCGCTACGCCATAGAAGCCAGCACCGCGTGGCATGCAGCAATGCGCGCCACGCCTGGCGAAAAAGAGAAAATTCAGCTTTGCTTTGAAGCAACACTCAGCGAAGACCCGGATCTCGCCTCACAAGCGGACGTTCGTTTTCATCTGGCGATTGCCGAAGCCTCACATAACATTGTGTTGCTGCAAACCATGCGTGGTTTCTTCGATGTCCTGCAATCCTCAGTGAAGCATAGCCGTCAGCGGATGTATCTGGTGCCCCCGGTTTTTTCACAACTGACCGAACAACATCAGGCTGTCATTGACGCCATTTTTGCCGGTGATGCTGACGGGGCGCGTAAAGCAATGATGGCGCACCTTAGCTTTGTTCACACCACCATGAAACGATTCGATGAAGATCAAGCTCGCCATGCACGCATTACCCGCCTGCCTGGTGACCATAATGAGCATTCGAGGGAGAAAAACGCATGATTATTTCCGCAGCCAGCGATTATCGCGCCGCAGCACAACGCATTCTGCCACCGTTCCTGTTCCACTATATGGATGGGGGGGCATATTCTGAATACACGCTGCGCCGCAACGTGGAAGATTTGTCAGAAGTGGCGCTGCGCCAGCGAATTCTGAAAAACATGTCCGACTTAAGCCTGGAAACGACACTGTTTAATGAGAAATTGTCGATGCCGGTGGCGCTAGGTCCGGTAGGTTTGTGTGGCATGTATGCGCGACGCGGCGAAGTTCAGGCCGCAAAAGCGGCGGATGCACATGGCATTCCGTTTACTCTCTCGACCGTTTCTGTTTGCCCAATTGAAGAAGTCGCCCCCGCCATCAAGCGTCCGATGTGGTTCCAGTTATATGTGCTGCGCGATCGCGGCTTTATGCGTAACGCGCTGGAGCGTGCAAAAGCGGCAGGCTGTTCAACTCTGGTCTTCACTGTGGATATGCCAACGCCTGGTGCGCGTTACCGTGATGCGCACTCTGGAATGAGCGGCCCGAACGCGGCAATGCGCCGCTACTTGCAGGCGGTAACGCATCCGCAATGGGCGTGGGATGTGGGCCTGAATGGTCGTCCGCATGATCTCGGTAATATCTCGACTTATCTCGGCAAACCGACCGGACTGGAAGATTACATCGGCTGGCTAGGGAATAACTTCGATCCTTCTATCTCATGGAAAGACCTTGAGTGGATCCGCGATTTCTGGGATGGCCCGATGGTGATCAAAGGGATCCTCGACCCAGAAGATGCGCGTGATGCGGTACGTTTTGGCGCAGATGGCATTGTGGTTTCTAACCACGGTGGCCGCCAGCTGGATGGTGTACTCTCTTCTGCCCGTGCATTGCCTGCTATTGCAGATGCGGTGAAAGGTGATATCGCCATTCTGGCAGATAGCGGCATTCGTAACGGGCTTGATGTCGTGCGTATGATTGCGCTCGGTGCCGATACTGTACTGCTGGGTCGTGCTTTCCTGTATGCGCTGGCAACGGCGGGCCAGGCGGGCGTGGCAAATCTGCTTAATCTGATAGAGAAAGAGATGAAAGTGGCGATGACGCTCACTGGCGCAAAATCGATCAGTGAAATTACGCAAGATTCGCTGGTGCAGGGGCTGGGTAAAGAGTTGCCTGCGGCGCTGGCTCCGATGGCGAAAGGGAATGCGGCTTAAGAGTTAGATGAATATCTGCTATCCTGCCCCCGCACTAAGGGGGCAGTATGCTAAACATCGTACTTTACGAACCAGAAATTCCGCCAAATACTGGCAACATCATCCGTCTTTGCGCTAATACCGGCTTTCGTCTGCATATCATCGAACCGATGGGATTTGCCTGGGACGACAAGCGCCTGCGCCGCGCAGGACTGGACTACCACGAATTTACCGCCGTTACGCGCCATCATAACTATGCTGCGTTCCTGGAAGCAGAAAATCCCCAGCGTCTGTTTGCCCTCACCACGAAAGGCACACCCGCACACAGCGCCGTAAGTTATCAGGATGGCGACTATCTGATGTTTGGCCCGGAAACACGCGGCCTGCCCGCGAGCATTCTCGATGCCCTGCCCGCTGAACAAAAAATTCGCATTCCAATGGTGCCGGACAGCCGCAGCATGAACCTGTCCAATGCGGTGTCGGTCGTGGTGTATGAAGCCTGGCGGCAGCTGGGGTATCCGGGAGCGGTGTTGAGAGATTAGTTACTGTATGCCGGATAGATGATTACATCGCATCCGGCACAATCACAGGACGTCAGATCCCATCCCCATATTCAAACGTATGGTTAATGCCGTTGAAATGCTGATCCATATCCATTGATGGCTTATCGCTGTCTGGTTTACCGACAATGCGTGCCGGAACGCCAGCGGCGGTGGTATGTGGCGGTACCGGTTGCAGCACCACGGAACCTGCGCCAATCTTCGCACCGCGCCCAACTTCAATATTGCCGAGAATTTTCGCACCTGCGCCAATCATCACGCCTTCACGAATTTTCGGGTGACGGTCGCCGCCAGATTTTCCCGTACCGCCAAGGGTAACGGATTGCAGAATCGACACGTCATTTTCAATCACCGCAGTTTCACCCACCACAATGCCCGTCGCGTGGTCGAGCATGATACCGCGACCAATTTTTGCCGCCGGATGAATATCCACCTGGAACGTCACAGATACCTGGTTTTGCAGAAAAATAGCCAGCGCGCGACGGCCCTGATTCCACAGCCAGTGACCGATGCGATACGCCTGCAAGGCGTGAAAACCTTTCAGATATAACAATGGGGTTGAGTATTTATCGACTGCCGGGTCGCGGGTACGCACTGCCTGAATATCACAGGCCGCAGAAGCGATCATTTCCGGGTCGGCGGCGTAGGCTTCTTCCACCACTTCACGGATAGCAATGGCAGGCATAATTGGCGATGACAGCTTGTTCGCCAGCATGTAGCTCAGTGCACTGCCCAGGTTTTCGTGCTTGAGTAGCGTCGCGTGGTAAAAACTGGCCAGCATTGGCTCACAGTCCGCCAGGGTTCTGGCTTCAGCTTTAATATTGTTCCAGACAATTTCCAGTTCTTCACACGACATTGCTTACTCCACACGATGAGATAATGACCGGCCCGTTCTGCGCGGGCCGGGTCATAGCGGTAACAAAGGTTCCCTGGTTTTAGTGGCTACTGCGCTCGTCCTTGCGTGCACGACCTAATAACGTCAATGCTGCCTCGCGCGCGTTTTTTCCGCAATATAATACTTGATAAATTTCCTCGGTTATTGGCATTTCAACGCCGAAGCGATGTGCCAGTTCGCGGACTTCTTTCGTATTGCGGTAGCCTTCAACCACCTGACCAATCTTCTCCTGCGCGCTTTGTACATCCATGCCCTGACCGAGCATCATGCCAAAACGGCGGTTACGCGACTGGTTGTCGGTACAGGTAAGTACCAGATCACCCAGCCCCGCCATGCCCATAAAGGTGGCAGGATCGGCCCCCAGCGCCGCGCCAAGACGCGACATTTCAGCCAGACCTCGGGTGATCAGCGCCGTACGCGCATTCGCACCAAAACCGATACCGTCGGACATCCCCGCGCCAATGGCAATGACGTTTTTCACCGCGCCGCCAAGTTGCACGCCAATGAAATCCGGGTTGCTGTAAACGCGGAAACTTTTGCCACAGTGCAGCAATTGCTGGAGGTCATCGGCAAAGGTCTGGTCCGTCGAGGCCAGCGAAATAGCCGTCGGTAAACCTGCCGCCAGTTCTTTCGCAAACGTTGGGCCAGAGATAACCGCCAGCGGAATTTGATCGCCTAACGCCTCACGCGCCACGTCCTGTAACAAACGTCCGGTTTCCGCTTCCAGACCTTTGGTCGCCCACACCAGACGCGCATCAGGGCGCATCAGCGGTTTAATCTGGCGCAGCACTTCACCAAAGACATGGCTTGGCACGACGACAAGAATATTACGGCTGGCTGCCAGTGCGGTAGCGAGATCGCTTTCAAGATGGAGCGTATCGGGAAAAGGCACATCGGGGAGAAACGCGGCGTTACAGCGGTCGCGTTCAAGCGTCGCGATATGTTCAGGGTCATGGCCCCAGAGAACAACCTCGTGGCCATTTCTTGCCAGGGTGATGGCAAGAGCAGTGCCGTACGAGCCGGCACCGATCACAGTCATTGAAGCATTACGTTGGTTCATCAGGCATCCTGATGTTCTTCAGTACCTTCGCCAGCCTGCTGCTGCAAATAGTTCATGAACAGCGCATCGAAGTTAACCGGCGCAAGGTTCAGTTGCGGGAATGTACCGCGGGATACCATGCTGGTGATGCACTCACGAGCATACGGGAACAGAATGTTCGGGCAGTATGCGCCCAGGCAATGTGCCATCTGGGTGCCTTCGATACCCGCGATGGAGAAAATACCGCCCTGCTGAACTTCGCACAGGAACGCAGTTTCTTCGCCCAGGGATGCCGTTACGGTAACACGCAGTACCACTTCGTAAACGTCATCTGCCAGTTGAGAAGATGCCGTATCCAGATCAAGTTTAACTTCTGGCTGCCAATCTTTCTGGAAAACGTGCGGCGCATTCGGCGCTTCGAAAGAGATATCCTTGGTATAAATACGTTGGATCTGGAAAGTCATTTCAGTGTTGTTTTGTTCTGACATGTGTCGAAAACCCTTAAGTGTTGTCCTTAAATACTGCGCAATGTAATGCCAACGTTCACACGTTATTTCAGCAGGGGATCCAGTCCACCACGTGCATCCAATGCATACAAGTCATCACAGCCGCCAATGTGCTGTGCGTCAATAAAAATCTGGGGAACCGTGGTGCGACCGCTGCGTTTGATCATCTCTTCACGCTTAGCGGCGTTGCCATCGATCGGCAACTCCTGAAAACTCACACCCTTGCTGCTCAGCAGTGCTTTCGCACGATGGCAATACGGGCAGGTTTCTTTGGTATAGATTTCAACATTGGCCATAAATTAGCTCCTGTTTTTTACCCTGAAATTTCATGTTGCAGGGCGGCAGCAAAATGGAGTGTCCCCAGAAGCTTATAACAATAAGTCTCAGGGGGCCTAATTGCAGCTAACGGCCTGCATCATGAAAGACGGCAGGTAAATTATTTGCCGCGCACCAGAGGCAAGTTCTCGCCAGCCCAGCCAGCTACGCCCTCTTTCAGCACGAATACTTGCGCAAAACCTGCTTTCGTCAGCGCGTTTGCAGGCTCCTGGCACTGCATGCCAGAACCGTCTACCACGATAACCGGCTTGTCTTTGTGCTTCTCAAGCTCACCAACATTATTGGCTTTGATTTCGCTCGGCAACAGATTGATAGAACCTGCGATATGGCCTTTACGGAAGTCATCACGCTGACGTAAATCCACAACCACAGCGTCTTCTTTGTTGATCAGACGTGTAGCTTCACCACGAGTAATCACCTTCACTTTCGAGGTCAGACTCTTAAACGTAGTCACAAGAACCGCCACCAGTAACGCGATCCAGGCGATACTCAGTATGGGATGACGGCCAACAAATTGCATAATTTCTTGCATGGGGGGTAACAACTCCCGACGTAGTGATTAAAAAAACCAGGAAAGGAGTATACCTGCGCGGTGCGGCAAATACAGCCAGCGCGTTAACTGGAATGCAATTTTGCGGGGCGCTACGAAAAAAAAAGCATAAATCTGGCATCGGCTTGCCGCGAGCGGTCGTATATTTTGATCTTCAGAGGCTATTTTATCGATTCAGCTGTAGTAAAATTACGCAAATTTTGACTCTTGAGTATGAGGTTGTCGCAATGTCGGTTTCTAAAAAACCTATGGTACTGGTGATTCTGGATGGCTATGGCTATCGCGAAGAACAGCAGGATAACGCCATTTTTAGTGCTAAAACCCCGGTAATGGATGCACTGTGGGCCAATCGTCCGCATACCCTGATCGACGCTTCAGGTCTGGAAGTCGGTCTGCCTGACCGTCAAATGGGTAACTCCGAAGTAGGCCACGTTAACCTGGGTGCCGGCCGCATCGTGTATCAGGACCTGACTCGTCTGGACGTTGAAATCAAAGATCGCGCTTTCTTCGCTAATCCGGTGCTGACTGGTGCGGTAGATAAAGCGAAAAACGCAGGCAAAGCAGTACACATTATGGGTCTGCTCTCCGCAGGTGGTGTACACAGCCACGAAGATCACATCATGGCGATGGTAGAACTGGCAGCGGAACGCGGCGCAGAAAAAATCTACCTGCACGCATTCCTTGACGGTCGCGACACCCCGCCGCGCAGTGCTGAATCCTCGCTGAAAAAATTCGAAGAGAAATTTGCCGCGCTGGGCAAAGGCCGCGTAGCGTCCATCATTGGTCGTTACTACGCAATGGACCGCGACAATCGTTGGGATCGCGTTGAAAAAGCGTATGACCTGCTGACGCTGGCGCAGGGCGAATTCCATGCCGACACCGCTGTTGCCGGTTTGCAGGCTGCTTATGCTCGCGACGAAAACGACGAATTCGTGAAAGCGACCGTTATCCGTGCAGAAGGTCAGCCAGACGCGGCAATGGAAGACGGCGATGCGCTGATTTTCATGAACTTCCGTGCTGACCGCGCGCGTGAAATCACTCGTGCATTCGTGAACGCTGATTTCGATGGCTTCGCGCGTAAGAAAGTGGTTAACGTCGATTTCGTGATGCTGACCGAATACGCCGCTGACATCAAAACTGCGGTTGCTTACCCGCCAGCTTCTCTGGTTAACACCTTCGGCGAGTGGATGGCGAAAAACGACAAAACTCAACTGCGTATTTCCGAAACCGAAAAATATGCTCACGTCACTTTCTTCTTTAACGGTGGTGTAGAAGAGTCGTTCAAAGGCGAAGATCGCATTCTGATCAACTCGCCGAAAGTGGCAACTTACGACCTGCAGCCGGAAATGAGCTCCGCAGAGCTGACCGAAAAACTGGTTGCGGCAATCAAGAGCGGCAAATACGACACCATTATCTGTAACTATCCGAACGGCGACATGGTAGGTCACACCGGGGTGATGGAAGCGGCGGTTAAAGCGGTTGAAGCGCTGGATCACTGCGTGGAAGAAGTCGCGAAAGCGGTTGAGTCCGTGGGTGGACAACTGCTGATCACCGCTGACCACGGTAACGCTGAACAGATGCGCGATCCGGCAACGGGTCAGGCGCACACAGCGCACACCAACCTGCCTGTTCCGCTGATTTACGTTGGCGATAAGAACGTGAAAGCGGTTGAAGGCGGCAAACTTTCTGACATCGCGCCGACCATGTTGTCGCTGATGGGTATGGAAATCCCGCAAGAGATGACTGGTAAGCCGCTGTTCATCGTGGAATAATCCCTCCCCATGAGGGGAAAGGCGATTAATACCATGACACGGGCCGTGAAACCGCGCAGGTTTGCAATCAGGCCCATCATCTACGCCAGCGTTCTTAGCGCTGGCGTATTGTTGTGCGCCTTTTCCGCCCACGCGGATGATCGCGACCAACTCAAATCTATTCAGGCCGATATCGCCGCGAAAGAGCGCGCGGTACGCCAAAAGCAACAACAACGCGCAAGCCTGCTCGCACAATTGAAAAAGCAGGAAGAAGCGATCTCTGAAGCCACTCGCAAGCTGCGCGAAACGCAAAACACACTCAATCAACTGAATAAACAGATTGATGAGATGAACGCATCGATTGCCAAACTGGAGCAGCAAAAAGCCGCCCAGGAACGCAGCCTCGCCGCGCAACTGGATGCCGCGTTTCGTCAGGGCGAGCATACCGGTATTCAGCTCATTCTCAGCGGTGAAGAAAGCCAGCGTGGTCAGCGTTTACAGGCTTATTTCGGTTATCTCAACCAGGCGCGACAAGAAACCATTGCTCAGTTGAAACAAACGCGTGAAGAAGTCGCTATGCAACGCGCCGAGCTGGAAGAGAAACAGAGCGAGCAGCAAACGCTGTTATATGAGCAGCGCGCCCAACAGGCGAAGCTGACCCAAGCGCTGAACGAGCGTAAAAAGACGCTGGCTGGGCTAGAGTCTTCCATCCAGCAAGGTCAACAACAGTTGAGCGAGCTGCGCGCCAACGAATCTCGTCTACGTAACAGCATTGCCCGTGCGGAAGCGGCAGCGAAAGCGCGTGCTGAACGTGAGGCGCGCGAAGCCCAGGCGGTTCGCGACCGTCAGAAAGAAGCGACGCGCAAAGGCACCACCTACAAACCGACCGAAAGCGAAAAATCGCTGATGTCCCGAACTGGTGGCCTGGGCGCGCCGCGTGGTCAGGCATTCTGGCCGGTTCGCGGGCCGACGCTGCATCGTTATGGCGAGCAGCTACAGGGTGAGCTGCGCTGGAAAGGGATGGTGATTGGTGCTTCTGAAGGTACTGAAGTTAAAGCGATTGCCGACGGTCGGGTGATTCTGGCTGACTGGCTGCAAGGCTACGGTCTGGTGGTGGTGGTTGAGCATGGTAAAGGCGACATGAGTCTTTACGGCTATAATCAGAGCGCACTGGTGAGCGTTGGTTCGCAGGTTCGCGCGGGCCAGCCAATTGCACTGGTGGGCAGCAGTGGCGGTCAGGGTCGGCCTTCACTCTATTTCGAAATTCGCCGCCAGGGTCAGGCGGTCAATCCACAGCCGTGGTTGGGAAGATAAGTTTTGTTTCCATTTCGTCGTAACGTTCTTGCATTTGCCGCTCTGTTGGCGCTCTCCTCCCCCGTACTTGCTGGCAAACTTGCCATCGTCATTGATGATTTTGGGTATCGCCCGCACAACGAAAACCAGGTGCTGGCGATGCCTTCCGCTATCTCCGTCGCTGTATTACCCGATTCACCGCACGCCAGAGAGATGGCGACCAAAGCGCATAACAGCGGTCACGAAGTGTTGATTCATCTGCCAATGGCACCGTTGAGTAAACAGCCGCTGGAGAAAAATACGCTGCGCCCGGAGATGAGCAGCGACGAAATTGAGCGCATTATTCGTAGTGCGGTCAATAACGTGCCCTATGCCGTGGGGATCAACAACCACATGGGTAGCAAGATGACCTCTAACCTGTTTGGTATGCAGAAAGTGATGCAGGCACTGGAGCGTTACAATCTTTACTTCCTCGACAGCGTAACCATCGGTAATACCCAGGCGATGCGCGCCGCGCAAGGCACTGGCGTGAAGGTTATTAAACGGAAGGTGTTCCTCGACGATTCACAGAACGAAGCAGACATCCGTGTGCAGTTTAATCGTGCAATTGACCTGGCGCGTCGCAACGGTTCGACCATTGCCATTGGGCATCCTCACCCTTCAACGGTACGCGTGTTGCAACAGATGGTTTATAACCTGCCGCCAGACATTACACTGGTGAAAGCCAGCAGCTTGCTGAATGAACCGCAGGTTGATACTTCTACACCGCCGAAAAACGCTGTGCCTGATGCACCGCATAATCCGTTCCGTGGCGTGAAACTGTGTAAACCGAAGAAACCGCTGGAACCGGTTTATGCTAATCGCTTCTTTGAAGTATTAAGCGAAAGCATCAGCCAGAGCACGCTGATCGTTTACTTCCAGCATCAGTGGCAAGGCTGGGGCAAGCAGCCCGAAGCGGCAAAACTTAACGCTAGCGCAAATTAAAGGCGCTACGCGTAATGCGATGGTGCGACCGCGTTTTGTCGCGCCATTGCCATAAGCGGAAAGACCACAGTAACGCCTGATAACCCACCTTTATGCTGCGTACATTGGAAATCAGGCGCTTATACATACCGGAAGTAAATATCTCAGCAATCATCCGTTGGCGGGTAATAATATCTGGCTCTTTACGTACCGCATGGCAAACACGTAATGCTTCGTAAGTTATTTGTTGATGAAATTCCGGGTAAATCACTATTCTGTCTGCGTAATCGCGATTTAACTTTTCCAACAGTCGGGTAATCTTAATATAGTGGCGTTGATAATTAAGGTTTTTATTTCCCTGTCTATTCAATCGGCTCACTGACGTATTATGCAAATAATATTTATATAACGATTGCTCGGTATATCGCACGCGTTGCGCGTTAAACATAAATTCTGTTGTCCAGACAATATCTTGATGATGTAATCCGGCAATAAATTTAATGTTATTTTTAACAATGACATCACGACGATAAACCCCCATCCAGACAACGTGAGTCCAACGGCGGGAAGAAAGCCCCATCCGCAACCAGTCCGGGCCGGTTAATACGCCGGTTGAGCGAAGGCGATCGGTGGGGATGGACTGCCAGGTTTCTCCCGTTTCACGAAAACACCAGTCAGCATTGCACTGCGCCACGTCGAGGTCGTCCTCTAACGCCATGGTCATCAGCGTTTCGTACATGGTGGGATAGACCTCATCGTCAGCATCGACAAAAGCGACATATTTGCCCGTCGCCACCTCGATCCCACGATTACGCGCCACCGATGCGCCAGCATTCGCCTGATGCAACAAACGAACGTGCGGATAGTTTTCTGCGTAATGCTTTGCTATTTCAACAGAATTATCCGTTGAACCATCGTTAATAATAATGATTTCCAGAGCAGTCCAGGTTTGCGCGATTAAAGATTCCATGCAAGTACGGAAATCATCTCCCGCATTATATAACGGGATAATAACACTGAGTTTATTGGTGCTGTTCATCATAAATACCGACGACCTCTAAAGTTATCCTGATGTTTTACAGGCTTTGTATTAAGAAACCATTAAGCCTGTGAGATATTATTTTTACAGGTGAGAGAGTCACTTCAGGGTAGAGAGATAATGAGAGCAGCTATATAAGAGATCAGCGCAATTACGAACTCTTTATTACACTGACAGGATTTTACATATTTAACAGATTATCCTCAGGGAAAAGGGCTGGTATTTTGGATTTTCAGATTGTAGACCAAGTGCGCTTTGTTTATGCCGGATGCGGCGTAAACGCCTTATCCGGCCTACCAAATTGTGCAAATTTAATATTTTGCAGGAACCGCGTAGGCATGATAAGCGTAGCGCATCAGGCAATTTTGTGTTTGCCATCAGCTTCAAGGGCTGGTATTCCAGCCCTTGTTCGTGTTAATCCCAGCTCAGAATAACTTTCCCGGACTGGCCCGAACGCATAGCGTCAAAGCCCTTCTGGAAATCATCAATGGAGAAACGATGGGTAATGATCGGCGAGAGATCGAGGCCAGACTGAATCAGCGCCGCCATCTTGTACCAGGTTTCAAACATCTCACGACCGTAAATACCTTTAATGAACAAGCCTTTAAAGATCACTTTGGTCCAGTCGATAGACGTATCAGACGGCGGGATACCCAGCATCGCAATGCGACCGCCGTGGTTCATGGTGTCGAGCATGGTACGAAACGCTGGCGGCGCACCGGACATTTCCAGACCGACATCAAAGCCTTCGGTCATGCCTAACTCCGCCATCACGTCATTGAGATTTTCTTTGGCGACGTTAACCGCACGGGTGATACCCATTTTACGCGCCAGCTCAAGGCGGTATTCGTTAACATCAGTAATCACCACGTTACGTGCACCAACGTGTTTCGCCACCGCCGCCGCCATAATACCAATCGGGCCTGCACCAGAGACCAGCACATCCTCGCCCACCAGATCAAACGACAGCGCGGTATGCACGGCGTTACCGAAGGGATCAAAAATGGAAGCCAGATCATCGGAGATATTGTCGGGGATTTTGAAAGCGTTGAACGCCGGAATCACCAGATATTCTGCGAAGCAGCCCGGACGGTTAACACCGACACCGATCGTGTTGCGGCACAGATGGGTACGACCGCCACGACAGTTGCGACAGTGACCACAGGTGATATGGCCTTCACCAGAAACGCGATCGCCAATCTTGAAGCCTTTCACTTCCTGACCAATACCGACCACTTCACCGACATATTCATGGCCCACGACCATCGGCACCGGGATGGTTTTTTGCGACCACTCATCCCAGTTATAGATGTGAACGTCAGTCCCGCAGATGGCTGTTTTACGGATTTTAATCAGCAGATCGTTATGTCCGAGTTCCGGTTCAGGAACGTCGGTCATCCAGATGCCCTCTTCCGCTTTCAGTTTGGATAACGCTTTCATCTCACATCCTCACTCAGGCGATTACGCCCAGTTGTTTACCAATACGCGTGAACGCTTCTACCGCACGCGTAATTTGCTCAGGGGTATGCGCCGCAGACATCTGGGTACGAATACGCGCCTGACCTTTCGGAACGACCGGATAGAAGAAACCGGTGACGTAAATCCTCTCTTTCTGCAGCTCACGGGCAAATTTCTGCGCCACTACTGCATCGCCAAGCATGACCGGAATAATGGCGTGATCGGCTCCCGCCAGGGTAAAGCCCGCCGCCGACATTTGCTCACGGAACTGACGCGCGTTCGCCCACAGACGGTCACGCAGTTCGCTGCCCGCTTCGACCATCTCCAGCACTTTGATGGAAGCGGCAACAATGGCCGGTGCCAACGAGTTGGAGAACAGGTACGGACGAGAACGCTGACGCAGCCACTCAACGACTTCTTTACGCGCTGCGGTGTAACCGCCAGAAGCGCCACCTAAGGCTTTACCGAGCGTGCCGGTGATGATGTCAACACGGCCCATCACATCGCAGTATTCATGGGAGCCGCGACCGTTTTCACCGACAAAACCGACGGCGTGAGAGTCATCAACCATCACCAAAGCGTCGTATTTATCCGCGAGATCGCAAACCCCTTTCAGGTTGGCAATTACGCCATCCATAGAGAACACACCATCGGTGGCGATTAATACATGACGCGCCCCGGATTCACGCGCTTCTTTCAAGCACGCTTCCAGCTCTTGCATATTGTTATTGGCATAGCGATAGCGTTTAGCTTTACACAGACGCACACCATCAATAATAGACGCGTGGTTCAGTGCGTCGGAGATAATGGCGTCTTCCGCGCCCAACAGCGTTTCGAACAGGCCACCGTTAGCATCAAAGCAGGAAGAGTAGAGAATCGCATCTTCCATCCCCAGGAAGGCCGCCAGTTTTTGTTCAAGCTCTTTATGGCTGTCCTGAGTGCCACAAATAAAACGCACCGAAGCCATGCCGAAACCGTGAGAATCCATTCCCGCCTTTGCCGCCGCAATCAGATCCGGATGATTCGCCAGTCCGAGATAGTTATTGGCACAAAAGTTAATGACGTGGCTTCCATCAGCCACAGTGATGTCTGCTTGTTGCGCAGACGTAATAATGCGCTCTTCTTTAAACAACCCTTCCGCCCTTGCGGTTTCCAGATCGTTGGTTAACTGCTGATAAAATTCTCCACGCATTGCGATTCTCCAGACAGGGCAAATTCCAGCACATATTACCCAAACTTATAGGTTGCGACGAGATGACGCGTTAACACTTCTGCAAAATTCAGGATAAATAACGTCCATCAATCTCACTTTTGGCGAATGGCTGAAGCGAACGCCGTGTAGTGATATGATAGAAGCATTCGTGTCTGAGATTGTCTCTGACTCCATAATTCGAAGGTTACAGTTATGATCATCGTTACCGGCGGCGCGGGCTTTATCGGCAGCAACATCGTTAAGGCCCTGAATGATAAAGGCATCACCGATATTCTGGTGGTGGACAACCTGAAAGACGGCACCAAGTTTGTGAACCTGGTGGATCTGAATATCGCGGACTATATGGATAAGGAAGACTTCCTGATCCAGATTATGGCTGGCGAAGAGTTCGGCGATGTCGAAGCGATTTTCCACGAAGGCGCGTGCTCTTCCACCACCGAGTGGGATGGCAAGTATATGATGGATAACAACTATCAATACTCCAAAGAGCTGCTGCACTACTGTCTGGAACGCGAAATCCCGTTCCTGTATGCCTCTTCCGCGGCCACTTACGGCGGTCGCACCTCCGACTTTATTGAATCCCGCGAGTACGAAAAACCGTTGAACGTCTACGGTTACTCAAAATTCCTGTTTGATGAATATGTTCGCCAAATCCTGCCAGAAGCGAACTCGCAGATTGTTGGCTTCCGCTATTTCAACGTTTATGGACCGCGTGAAGGCCATAAAGGCAGCATGGCGAGCGTCGCTTTCCATCTCAACACTCAGCTTAACAACGGTGAATCACCGAAGCTGTTCGAAGGTAGCGAGAACTTCAAACGTGACTTCGTCTATGTGGGCGACGTGGCTGATGTGAATCTGTGGTTCCTGGAAAATGGCGTTTCCGGCATCTTCAACCTCGGCACCGGTCGTGCAGAATCCTTCCAGGCAGTAGCAGATGCTACGCTTGCTTATCACAAGAAAGGCCAGATCGAATACATTCCGTTCCCGGATAAACTGAAAGGCCGCTATCAGGCGTTCACTCAGGCAGATCTGACGAATCTGCGCGCGGCGGGTTACGACAAACCGTTCAAAACCGTTGCTGAAGGTGTAACGGAATACATGGCCTGGCTGAATCGCGACGCATAAGAGCTCTGCATGAAAATACTGGTGATCGGCCCGTCTTGGGTTGGCGACATGATGATGTCGCAAAGTCTCTATCGCACGCTCCAGGCGCGCTATCCCCAGGCGATAATCGACGTGATGGCACCGGCATGGTGCCGTCCATTGTTATCGCGGATGCCGGAAGTTAACGAAGCTATCCCTATGCCTCTCGGTCACGGTTCGCTGGAAATCGGCGAACGCCGCAAACTGGGTCATAGTCTTCGTGAAAAGCGCTATGACCGCGCCTACGTCTTACCCAACTCCTTCAAATCCGCATTAGTGCCTTTCTTCGCGGGAATTCCTCATCGCACCGGCTGGCGCGGCGAGATGCGCTACGGTTTACTCAACGATGTACGCGTGCTCGATAAAGAAGCCTGGCCGCTAATGGTGGAACGCTATGTCGCGCTGGCCTATGACAAAGGCGTTATGCGTACCGCACAAGATCTGCCGCAGCCATTGTTATGGCCGCAGTTGCAGGTGAGCGAAGGTGAAAAATCATATACCTGCAATCAATTTTCGCTCTCATCAGAACGTCCGATGATTGGCTTTTGCCCCGGAGCGGAGTTTGGTCCGGCAAAACGCTGGCCACACTACCATTATGCAGAGTTGGCAAAGCAGCTCATTGATGAAGGCTATCAGGTTGTTCTGTTTGGCTCGGCGAAAGATCATGAGGCGGGCAATGAGATTCTTGCCGCTCTGAATAACGAGCAGCAGGCGTGGTGTCGGAATCTGGCGGGGGAAACACAGCTTGATCAAGCGGTTATCCTGATTGCAGCCTGTAAGGCCATTGTCACTAACGATTCGGGTTTGATGCACGTTGCGGCGGCGCTTAATCGTCCGCTGGTCGCCCTGTATGGTCCGAGTAGCCCGGATTTCACACCGCCGCTATCCCATAAAGCGCGCGTGATCCGCCTGATTACCGGCTATCACAAAGTCCGTAAAGGTGACGCTGAGGAGGGTTATCACCAGAGCTTGATCGATATTACTCCCCAGCGCGTACTGGAAGAACTCAACGCGCTATTGTTACAAGAGGAAGCCTGACGGATGCGGGTTTTGATCGTTAAAACATCGTCGATGGGCGATGTTCTCCATACGTTGCCCGCACTCACTGATGCCCAGCAGGCAATCCCGGGGATTAAGTTTGACTGGGTGGTGGAAGAAGGGTTCGCACAAATTCCTTCCTGGCACGCCGCCGTTGAGCGAGTTATTCCTGTGGCAATACGTCGCTGGCGTAAAGCCTGGTTCTCGGCCTCCATAAAAGCTGAACGCAAAGCGTTTCGTGAAGCGCTACAAGCAGAGAACTATGACGCAGTTATCGACGCTCAGGGGCTGGTAAAAAGCGCGGCACTAGTTACGCGTCTGGCGCATGGCGTAAAGCATGGAATGGACTGGCAAACCGCACGCGAACCTTTAGCCAGCCTGTTTTACAATCGTAAGCATCATATTGCAAAACAGCAGCACGCCGTAGAACGCACCCGCGAACTGTTTGCCAAAAGTCTGGGCTATAGCAAACCGCAAACCCAGGGCGATTATGCTATCGCACAGCATTTCCTGACGAACCTGCCTACAGATGCTGGCGAATATGCCATATTTCTTCATGCGACGACCCGTGATGATAAACACTGGCCGGAAGCACACTGGCGAGAGTTGATTGGTTTACTGGCAGATTCAGGGATTCGCATTAAACTTCCGTGGGGCGCGCCGCATGAAGAAGAGCGGGCAAAAAGACTGGCGGAAGGATTTGCTTATGTTGAAGTATTGCCGAAGATGAGTCTGGAAGGCGTTGCTTGTGTGCTGGCGGGGGCTAAATTTGTTGTGTCAGTCGATACAGGATTAAGCCATTTAACTGCAGCACTGGATCGACCGAATATCACGGTTTATGGGCCAACCGATCCGGGATTAATTGGCGGGTATGGGAAGAATCAGATGGTATGTAGGGCACCGGGGAAAATTTTAAATAATCTCAACGGTCAAGCAGTTTTGGAAAAGTTATCATCATTATAAAGGTAAAACATGCCAACCTTCATTAAACTTCATTCATGGAAACCTTACACTCCGAAATCATCTATGATTTTAGAGATAATAACTTATATATTATGTTTTTTTTCATTAATAATTGCATTCGTCGATAACACATTCAGCATAAAGATGTATAACATCACTGCTATAACTTGCTTATTGGCACTAATTTTGCGTGGCAGACAAAAAAATTACAATATAAAAAACCTTATTCTGCCCCTTTCTATAATTTTTATAGGCTTGCTTGATTTAATTTGGTATTCTATATTTAAAGTAGATAACTCGCCATTTCGTGCTACTTACCATAGTTATTTAAATACTGCCAAAATATTTATATTTGGTTCTTTTATTGTTTTTTTAGCACTAACTAGTCAGCTAAAAAATAAAAAAGAGAGTGTATTATACATTTTATATTCTCTGTCATTTATAATTGCTGGATATGCAATGTATATTAATAGCATTCATGAATATGACCGTATTTCTTTTGGTGTAGGAACGGCAACAGGAGCGGCATATTCAACAATGCTAATAGGGATAGTTAGTGGTGCTGCGATTCTTTATACTAAGAAAAACCATCCTTTTTTATTTTTATTTAATAGTTGCGCGGTACTTTATATTCTGGCGCTGACACAAACCAGAGCAACACTACTCCTGTTTCCTGTAATTTGTGCTGTTACATTAATAGCTTATTATAATAAATCACCTAAGAAATTTACTTCCGCTATTGTTCTTCTAATTGCTATATTGGCTAGTATTGTAATTATATTTAATAAACCAATACAGAATCGCTATAATGAAGCATTAAATGATTTAAACAGTTATACCAATGCTAATAGCGTGACTTCCTTAGGTGCAAGGCTGGCAATGTACGAAATTGGTTTGGATATATTCAAAAAGTCACCTTTTTCATTTAGATCTGCAGAGTCGCGCGCTGAAAGTATGAATTTGTTAGTTGCAGAACACAACAGGCTAAGAGGGGCATTGGAGTTTTCTAACGTACACCTACATAATGAGATAATTGAAGCAGCGTCACTAAAAGGTCTGATGGGGATTTTTTCTACCCTTTTCCTCTATTATTCACTATTTTATACAGCATATAAAAAACGCGCATTGGGTTTGTTGATATTAACGCTTGGCATAGTGGGGATTGGACTCAGTGATGTAATCATATGGGCACGCAGCATTCCAATTATCGTTATATCCGCTATAGTCCTCTTGCTTGTTATTAATAATCGCAACAATACTATTAATCAAGAATAGACAAGTTTAAGAAGTGAGTTTTAACTCACTTCTTATCTATACAAATTAATCTCTTTACTGAATCAGTTAAAATTTCAGTATCGATATCTTTTATCGTAAATGTTGGAGATACTATTTGTATAGATTGATTATTATTCGGAGCCCAAATTAAATATGAGGGATATTCCGGAGTACGTGAATTAGGATAAAATGCAAGAGTTGGTTTATGATAAGCAGCAGCGATATGAACAAGAGCAGTATCAACAGAAATGACAAAATCACTATACTTGGTCAACGCAACAGTATAAATAAACTCGTCAAATGGTAGTGTTTCAATTTCAGGTATTGGTATTGTCAATAAATCTTGTGGTAACCCAGTAAATATCACTCGATAATTCTCAAATTGTACTTTCACTTCTTGATATATAACTTTTATTTGTTCAAACGTAAGTCGGCATATTTTTTTTGCACCTAATGGGTTAATGATGACTATCCTTGTATTCCCAATAAAATCTATTATTTTATTTTCAACATCTACAGGCAAATGCAAGTCGTAGTCGGTGGAAAATTCACCCTCACCATAAATATGCTTCAGTATTTCTATTGCTCGTGTACTCATATGTTCTTTTAAACATTCATCATGGGGATGGTAGAATGAATAGTAACGCTTATACCATTGATCAAAACCCAGAATGTAAGAATCTTTTAAACTTGATAATATTAAGCTATGCTTAAATGAGGGCATAGTTTCAAAGGGGTCTAATACAATATCGAACTGTAAATCCCGCAAATGCTTACATAGAGTAAGCATTTTAAGGAAACCTGTTGATTCTTTAATACAGAATCCAAATATATTTTTATTGTTAGAGAGAAACTCCCCTCCCTTTCTATTTGTGAGAATGGTTATTTTAACTCCTTTACTATAAAGCTCACGATAAATCGAACTTAATACAATTAAATCACCGAGTTTATTATTATCATGAATGATAAGGCATGATTTAACTTGTGCGAGATCTGTAACTTGGTTATTGATTTTTTTACGAAATAAAAAAGAAAGAAAATTAATCTTGATTTTGTTTATATAAAATCTTTTCTTTTTGTGAAAAGTTCCTAAACGCATTTTTATACCATATAATTTTAGTTTCAGGATGATTAATTAGCATAAGAATCAGTTGAAGCTTTATATTCCATTTTTTTCCTTATCTTATCCTTTGACTCTTCTGTACTGATATCGAGAGGTTTAATAAATGGAATTACATCGTAAGAAATAGCCGTATCATCTGACAAATTATAAATATTAATATCTTCTACATTATCACGCATAAAACGGAAAAATGGCAAGATTTTAAACAAATCCCTACTCAATTCCGAGGGCATAGGTTTGTTACTTTCGTCATAGAAACGAGAACAACTACCAGTTAAATCAAGACCAGAACAAATAATCCGCGCATACTTAAGTGTATATGCTATTTGAATTGCAGCAAAGGCAATAGTATGGCATGAGCAATAACCAAGACTGATGTCCTTGCTAAATCCGACCAGACGACCTTTTTTAGACAACGGTACAGAGATCAGCAGTTCTTTATGAATCTGACTTAATATATTAAATTTTATCTTCTTTATCAAACCGCCTTTTTCTCGGCGGTAAAAGGACCGTAATACGAGGCAGTTTTGGAGGATATAAAGTTTATCTTCTTTGGAAGCGTGTTCATAAACGTCGACGTTTACTATGGTATAACGACTTCTCTGGCTAAATTTATAAAAATCATCACGACGCTGATGCAAGAAGCGAACATCAGTAAGTACATAAATATAGGGAATAATATTATGACTTAGTAGATATTGCGCGGAACCATTGACAGCAATAACATCCCTTGTCTGCAGAACTGACAATGGTGTTTTTTGCGATGTGGGGCCGGAAAGAAAAATAATAACATCATCAGACGTTTTACTTTCTATCAGGTTTTCAACATCTTTTTTGTCAATGTATCTAATATTCTTCATGATAAACCTGTGAAATAATAACTCCGCATAGAAATGTTCTGACGAAGACGTTTAAATGTAAGACTTTTACTTTATCGTGCTGGCTTTCCTTTCAAGCGGCGCATAAGATTACGTATTTTTTTACGATAAACTAAAAGATAATAACCGAGATCTTTAATCTCATTATTAATACCATAATGTCGTTCTAGATCAATACGATCTTTCGCTTTACGTTGTGCAGATGCCCGTTTTCCTGAAAGATCAATAATGCGTACTTCACCATTTTCAATAATAAAATTACCACGGTGAGGATCACCAGATACCATACCATGTTCGTGCAATGAACGGATTGATTGTTGAATTTTATTTTTTAACGTTTCATCAATATCGGGGATATCACACAACTCAACGCCATCGATATATTCGATAAGCATGATGTAAGTATGGACAAAACGTAATGTTTTCCGTTCTGCTAACAAATAGAAGTCATTGAGAGAATGCAGCCCCTCGTTACGCACTTTTTGAGTTTGCTCAAAAAGGCGTTCATAATAATCTCCCTTTAAAAGAGATTTAAAGAAACGTTCGTTGCGTTTAACTTTAGGAGAAAAAACTTTAAGTATCAATTTACCGTAATCGGTATCAATAAGCATGACTTTTGTATCATCTATAGAACGAAAAACTTTGATGATATTAATATCATAAGAAAGAAAGTCATTTAATACATTGAGATACTTTGAATTGTTTTCATCGGTAAAAACAACCAAGTCTTTGATCTTGCTCTTCTGAATCATAATAAACCAGTTAAATGTTATTTACGGTAATATTTTCGGCAAAGATAACAGACTCCTGCTATAATTCCTGAGATATAGTGATGCTGCACTAAAAGATGTTTATATCTTTTTTTAAATTCAATAATTGATTTTGCATCTCGTGGCGAGTCATCTTTCCATGGCGAATTTTCTAAAGCTATTTTATAGTATTTTACCGATGGATAAATTGCCCATTTGTGCCACGGTTTAGTTGCACCTGTATAATGAATAAGAAGAGTACTTTCTGTAATCAGCTTTTTATAGTTTTGATGTGTTTTATCTTTTAATTCACTTTTAATTGTATAAATTGTATTGTACTCACGAGGCAAAAATATTGTCATCCCTTTCAGTAAGACATTCATAACATCCTGATCAGGGTATTTATAAACATTATCTTTACTCATAAGAATAGACAACGCTTTTTCTGTTAGTTTTGCGTCAGCCCATTTTTTTAAATCTAAATAAACGACACCAGAATTAAAGTACTGCCCAAGTAATTCAGGATCAGACAACCTGGATACCGCCTTTTCCTGCATTGGCTCAACATCTTTAACAACAGCAGCAACCGCTCCGTTTAAATCCAGATGCAATAGTTGGCTAATATCGCCTTTACAAACAACATCTGCATCAAGATAAAGCAAACGATCAAGCGTTAAACCCAATAATTGAAATGCAAATAAACGGAAGTACATTGCTCTTGACCAGACCTGTGTACAAGGCAAGCACTGGAGCTTATCAGTGTTAATTCTATATAACGTGATTCTTAATTGGTATTGCTCTGCAAGCTTTGCAACTTTTTGAAAAAAACCATCATTATAAACATCAGCAATAATATAAAAATCAAGATTAATATGTCGATTATTTAGGACAATTGATGTGATGGAAATACCTACACCATCAAGATAATTAGCATCGACACCATAGGCAACATTTAAACATTCAGAAGTATTTATATTAGCAAGCCGAAAATCCCAGGCTTTAACTTTATCTATCTCTATGGCAGGAAATGAGTCCACAATGCTACCCTTATATCATTACTTTATAGTTTCCCAGTTTTAATGCTTTATCTTTTCAATAAAATAAAAAAGATAGTTGCTAAATCCTTTTAGATATCTATGCTTTTTAAGCATATGTTTTGCGCTATATCTTAATTGATTGCTATTGTTCGGTTTCAGCAACGCCGTATTCTTCCATGGCGAAGCATTTTTTGCCTCCATAAAGGCTTGTGATACAGGATAATCCCAGGCCCAATCATGCCAGGGCTTGGTTGGTCCGATATAATGGATAAAAATAGTATCGTTGGTTACTGGGTTTATAAAGCTTTCTTTAAGTTGATAATTTAAGCTAAACTGGGTGTTATATTTAATATCAGCAAAAATAAGTTTATCTGCCAGCAACATATTTAATACATCCTGATCAGGATGTGTTATCTTTTTGATTATTTCTGGCTCATTTAGCATTGCAATGGCTCGGGCAGAAACCTGCTGAGCCGCCCATTGGGCAGTATTAATCAATAAAAAACCCGAGTTAAAGTAACCTTTAGCAATTCCCGCAACACCTAACGAATGGGCGCGTTTTTCCCACCAGTCAGCTTGCCCTTCTGTAACAACCATTGCGACTTTATCGCCAGGAAATGAGAAATTAATTAGTGGCTCAATATTCCCCTGACAAATGATATCTGCATCCAGATAAAGGACTTTAGACGCCTTATTAATAAAGTAATCTGCAATAACAAAACGAAAATATATTGCATGAGTCCAATTCTTTGTGCTAGGCAATGAGCGCAGTCGATCACCATTAATCAGATATATTTTAATTCTGGTTTCATACTGCAACGCCAGGGCATCAAAATACTTACGATCATCATCACCAAAATAATCCGTAAAAATATGGAAACACAATCGACTTCCTTCATTATACTTTAATATTGAAGCAATCGAAATTCCGCAACCAAATAGAAAATTTTTGTCAGTTCCATAAGCGATGTCCAGACAAAGATTTTCTGTTTCTACTTTATGATTATAATCAATAACTGAATTAAGAAACTCAGTTTCCTGGAAAAACACCTGCTGCATTATTTCCTCCGGGAAATAGCAGAAATAATTATCTTATGTAATCTATCGTAATACTTCGATTGGTAAAACTTATCGATCGACGCAGGAATTTTTTCATGTTCGATATGAATTTCACCTGCTATATATTTATTTAGAAGAGTTACAAAACCAGCAATATCTCCCGGTTGATACAGATGACCATTGACATCAGGTTGAATAATGTCAGCAGGCCCGGAGACACAATCGGCACTGATACAAGGAATCCCCCATGACAAGGCTTCAAGTAGGGTCATTGGGAAACCTTCAAAAGATGACGTGAGCAATAATGCACTCACTTTTTTAATATCTTGCTGGACCAATTCCCAGGGATGTTGTTGCCAACCATACCAGACAATTCGATCATCAATATTTAGTTCTCTACTATAAGCCTGGCATTTTTCAAAATCGGAACCATCACCCAATACATGGAGTTTCCAGTTACCTTGCGCTTGTGATAAGCCATCAAGCAGGTCTTTAACTCTCTTCTGGCCTTCAAATTTCATACGCCCAACATAAATGAACGTTGCCGTTTCGGCTTCCTCGGGCGCGGGAATGACTGAATCTTTGGCTTCGACGGGATTAAAAATAACATTTATCGTCGATTCTGCTACCCCCCGATTAATCATTTGCTGTTTAATGCCAGAGCTGATTGCTAAATGATAGTCGGCACAGGTGATATATTCAGCATGTTTTTTGTGATCTAAAGAAAAATGTGGCCATGAAAATACTGGCACATCAATTCCTGATTTTTTACGTGCTTTTGCGGCAAACAGGCAGGAGATCACATCAATACAAATAACGATATCCGGTTGATAATCCCGCAGCCATTTGCTTAAAGCATAAATATGTTTCGCCCGACGTAAAAAGCCTAAACGAATATTGGAAAATGAACACGAGTACTGTATACCCTCTAGCCATCCCTTATCCATTTTGTCATTACGACAAAAGAAAAACATTTCACTTTGGATATGTTGTTGCCTGAAGTTGCTAATGACATCACGGATGACTGTTTCCATGCCGCCAAATCCAGAAACGGCTTCGCCGATAAACGCTATTTTCATAGAAGATCTCATTAATTGAGTAAAACTCACTGTTTTAACGGTTTTATTTATCTATAAAATCAGAAACAATCGTTGACATCATTTTATCTGGACTGAATTTATATAAACTATCATAATCCATTGGTTTAACAGATGAGTTAATAAAATACTCTAACTTATCCCAATCATCATGACCTATTATAAAAAAGCGAGACTCACTATAGATTTCTGAAGTAAGTATATTTATATTATTGGTGATTAATTTCTTATTGAAAAATAGCGCCTCAAGTATACGAAGAGTCCAACCAGATTGGTTTTCTTTAGTTATATCAACAATTATATTAGCATTTAATGTTCTTCTAATATTCTCTTCATAAGGCATTTGTTTTTCAATCAAATACTTTGAAGTCGGTGATGATGTCTTATCTTTGACAACATTAAAATCTAACTTACATCCTAGTGTTGCTAGTCTATCGGCTAACTCATTAATTATTTGAAGACGCCCTTTATCTCGACCAAGAAAGAAACATATTGGCTGACTGTTATTTTTGTCAGATAAGTTATAATTCGTAATCTCCTCCATCCCTATAGGAAAAAATTGTTCTATTGCTTTGGTCTTTTCATTCCCTATAAATCTATTTTCAAAATCATATATAACATCGAAATAATTGGCGTTATCAAAAATAAAATCTTCGCTAACAGTATTTCTTAGAAGCAAAACTTTATGACAGTTAATGTTTTTTAATATTTGTTTATTGATACCTTTATTAATAACACTGTCATTAAAGATAATTATGTCATCTTTTCTAATATCATTGAGGTAATGTTTGATGAATAATCGCCCCAGCCATGCATTGTCCATCCCTATTTTTGAGATTTTCTTATTAATCCAGTTGTATTTTTTTGGTGTCGTTATGTTTTTTATCTTGTACTTTTTTTTCAGGTACTGGATCATTTTTAATTCATAATCTGCAACCCAGTTTATAAAATAAATAGTCATAATGAAGTTAGTTCCAGTACATACTGATAAATATTTTTATAATCCTTTACGTTGTGTTCGCTCTTTAATACGCTCGGCCTTAACGCTTGTCATGTTCAATAAGTTCTGTTCAAGAGACAATATTTTGCGCAAAGGCATCCCAAAATAAACCTTCATAAATCGCCATATGTCTCTTTGCGTCAGGCCAATATTCATTGATGAGAAATATAAACCAATCAGGTCTTTATCGCGCCAACGGCGCGGTACTTTTGCACGTATCTGTGCCCGATGCAGATCGATAACCGAAATTTTTAATTCATCTTCCCGGCCAGTAAATGGTAAATGAAGCAAAAAGTGGCAAATGTAGCAGTCGCGGTGATTTATCCCTGCGGCGTGCATTTTACGCACCATGGTTGCCACTCGTGTAATCAGCATACGCTTTACACGTATATCAGGCGGGTTGACTGCCCAATCAGCACAATAATCTTCAAGGCTAATCGTGGGAGTGAGATCTTCGGTAATAATAAATGATGTGCGAGTTAATGGATTTAACCCTTTTTCACCAAACCCAATGCCCTTCATTGTATCAACGCCAACATCACTCAGGCGATGAATAGCGTGCCACTCTCTGTCTGCGCCCAAAACGGGCATCCGTAATGAGAGCAGGTTTTTTACAATCTCTTTTAATGTCGTCCCTTTGTGCCATTTAAGAAAATAGCTTTTCCCGGCCAGTTCAAAGCGTAATGTGCGACGCGTCTCGAGTTCACGAAAGACCTCGCCATTCAGTTTTTTGACTTCTTCAAAAGCATCTTTACCACGCCAAAATGTGGCAAGCGGCTCTTTTAATTCAACCATCTAAACCACCTGTAATGATATCTGCGGCTTTCTCTGGCAGGCTATACAAATCCTGAGTATCGGCATAATGGCGAGCATTCTCCGCCCAGGCCATTCGTAATGGAGACTGAGTTAACGCTTTACGTAAAACTTCATTTAACTGTTCCTGGGAGAATGGTTCAGCGATAACCGTTCCACAATTGGCATCCGCAATATAATGCGCGTACCCACATACCGCAGTTGTTAAAACAGGTAATCCAGCAGTGATTGCTTCAAGAAGAACGATACCCGCGGCTTCCTGATAAGCGGGATGCAGTAATAAATCAGCGGCTGCCATTAATTCTGACACATCATTGCGACCGGAGAAGAAATGCACATTGCTCCGCACGCCGAGCTTTTCTGCCAGCGCTTCAAATTTTCGCGGCTTATCCTGGCCAACAACAAATAAAAGCGTATTGTGACGTAATGATTCCGGTAACGATGCCAAAGCTTCAATTGAGCGATCCACACCTTTACGGCCAAAATCTGATCCAACCTGCAGTAATAAGTTTTGTTGCTCTTTTATGCCATTTTTCTGGCGATAAATTTCACGACTGTTTGGGATTTGCTCGCTGTATTTTCTGTCCGGATAAATACCGGGAGGAAGAATTTGAAAACGTTCAGGTTCGGTTTGATAATGCTTCTGGAAATCGGCGATTTGCTTATCGGTCAGCATCATAAGTTTCGTCGATTTACCCTGCTCGAAAGTCGCCCGCTCAAATGCGGCATAATGGCGATATCGTGATGTTAAACGATATAAAAAACCTTTTTCTTGCGCAACTTTCTCGGCGTAACAAACATCAGCAGCAAAATAAACATCCAGACCTGGCATCTTATTAAACCCAACAACGCGATCTGCGGGATGCTCTTTGAGATGATTTTGTACCCAGGCATAATACTCTGCATTGCGTCCATGGTTGGTATGGGACTTAACTGGCACCTGAATAAGCTCAAATGCTTTTGGGCAATCACCTTCCCACGACTGCGTATAGACCCGAACATGGTGGCCCCGAGCGGCAACTGTTGATGCAATACGCATAAAGTCACGTTGAAGCCCACCAAATGGAAAATATTTATATAAACAAAACGCCACGATCATAATTGTGCATTCCTGTCAGCTGAAGGGGCATCTTCTGGCAACAGCTTTTCCGTAGCGGCAATGACATCCTCCGCTGGAATAACAGAAAGATATTTTTTGTTGCGGTCAAGTTCGTGCCGGGTCGGCATTTTCTGATAATTCCCCGCCCAGAACTGAATAATATTATCGGTCCATGGACGCCAGAATACATGATCAGTGGCCCCAAACAGGCTAATAACTGGCGTCTTCACAGCCGCCGCAATATGCCCCGGCGCAGAATCCACACCAATAAAGAGCACTGCATGATCAATTAATGCGCCCAGTTCAGGAAAACGTGTTTTACCGGCAAGGCCGGTAATAGGTTTTGTTTGGCAGCCTCGTGCAATTTCATCTACGCAAGCGAGATCATCTGCCGAAGGGCCACAAGTCAGCACAACCTGATAACCACGATGTTGCAACGCATCGATAACCATAGAAAATTTATCGTTGTCCCAGCACTTAAATATCTGTCGGGCTGTCGGCTGGATAACGACGTAATGATCTTTCACGCCCAGGGCATCTAATTCCTGGCGCATCTTCTTCCAGCAATCTTCGGCGTAACTCATTGTTGTGTCAGTGTAGAAATCGGTAATACCTAATGGCTCAAGGACCGATAAATTCCGCTCAACAATATGTGTACCGTGTATTGGCGCTAAGTGAGTGAAGCTTTTTTTCCAAATGCCATGCTGCCGATGACCATAAAGTTGCGATATTTTCATCCGTGCAGGTAAACAACGTACCAGCAGCGCCACCATCCACTGATCCGTAAGATTAATGACCAGGTCATAATTATTTCCGCGCAGAGTTTTTATCAACGAAAGCACATTTTTAATTTTATCGAATGTTCCCGCACCTTTATTGCTTATCCCGTAGAGTGCATTAATTTCTGGGTTTTCAGATAAAATCGGAATTGTATCCTGGTAAAGCAGCATATCGATTTTTGCGTCGGGATAATTCTGCTTGAGTGTACTGATTACAGGAGTAGTTAATAACATATCTCCGTGATATCGCATCTTTATGACCAGGATTTTTCGAAATGGCTTTTCCACTAGCGACTCTTTTGTGTGATTGTCTGGTTAGTTAAGCAGAAAAAAAGCACGCTACCGCCCCAGGCTCAACAGCTACCTGAATACTGATAACGCACTTACTTTGACGTGCTAGTGTATCATTTCTTTCGCAGCAATCCGACCCGAATGATTTTTATACACAAAATGTTTTTTAATTATAAAATTCAAATAGATAAAAAATATCATACCGATAAGGTCGGTATGGCTTATGTAGAGTTGAAAATGGGGCTGAGTTTCAATGAATCGCATAAAAATACAAAAAAAATGAAGATGTAGCGGCAGATCAGACCAAACTGAAGCTATTTAAGTCAAAAACGGGAAAAGTAATGGTAAAGCCACCGCTAAATACATAGAATCCCCAGCACATCCATAAGTCAGCTATTTACTATGCTCGAATTGCTTTACACCGCCCTTCTCTACCTTATTCAGCCGCTGATCTGGATACGGCTCTGGGTGCGCGGACGTAAGGCTCCGGCCTATCGAAAACGCTGGGGTGAACGTTACGGTTTTTACCGCCATCCGCTAAAACCAGGCGGCATTATGCTGCACTCCGTCTCCGTTGGTGAAACGCTGGCGGCGATCCCATTGGTGCGCGCGCTGCGTCATCGTTATCCTGATTTACCGATTACCGTCACCACCATGACGCCAACCGGTTCGGAACGCGTACAATCTGCGTTCGGTAAGGATGTTCAGCACGTTTATCTGCCGTACGACCTGCCCGATGCGCTTAATCGTTTCCTGAATAAAGTCGACCCTAAACTGGTGTTGATTATGGAAACCGAACTATGGCCTAACCTGATTGCGGCGCTACATAAACGTAAAATTCCGCTGGTGATCGCTAACGCGCGACTCTCTGCCCGCTCGGCCGCAGGTTACGCCAAACTGGGTAAATTCGTCCGTCGCTTGCTGCGTCGTATTACACTGATTGCTGCGCAAAATGAAGAAGATGGCGCGCGTTTTGTGGCGCTGGGTGCAAAAAATAATCAGGTGACCATCACTGGTAGCCTGAAATTCGATATCTCTGTCACGCCGCAGTTGGCTGCCAAAGCAGTAACGCTGCGCCGCCAGTGGGCTCCTCATCGCCCGGTATGGATTGCCACCAGCACTCACGAAGGTGAAGAGAGTGTGGTGATCGCCGCACATCAGGCATTGTTACAACAATTCCCGAATTTATTGCTCATCCTGGTACCACGTCACCCGGAACGCTTCCCGGATGCGATTAACCTTGTCCGCCAGGCTGGGCTAAGCTATATCACACGCTCTTCAGGGGAAGTCCCCTCAACCAGCACGCAGGTTGTGGTTGGCGATACGATGGGCGAGCTGATGTTACTGTACGGCATTGCCGATCTCGCCTTTGTTGGCGGTTCACTGGTTGAACGTGGTGGGCATAATCCGCTGGAAGCTGCCGCACACGCTATTCCGGTATTGATGGGGCCGCATACCTTTAACTTTAAAGATATTTGCGCACGGCTGGAGCAGGCAAGCGGGCTGATTACCGTCACCGATGCCACTACGCTTGCAAAAGAGGTTTCCTCTTTACTCACCGACGCCGATTACCGTAGTTTCTATGGCCGTCATGCCGTTGAAGTGCTGTATCAAAACCAGGGCGCGCTACAGCGTCTGCTTCAACTGCTGGAACCTTACCTGCCACCGAAAACGCATTGAGGTTGTTATGCAAAAACGGGCGATTTATCCGGGTACTTTCGATCCCATTACCAATGGTCATATCGATATCGTGACGCGTGCCACGCAAATGTTCGATCACGTTATTCTGGCGATTGCCGCCAGCCCCAGTAAAAAACCGATGTTTACTCTGGAAGAGCGTGTGGCGCTGGCACAGCACGCAACTGCGCATCTGGGAAACGTGGAAGTGGTCGGATTTAGTGATTTGATGGCTAACTTCGCCCGTAATCAACACGCTACGGTGTTGATTCGTGGCCTGCGTGCGGTGGCGGATTTTGAATATGAAATGCAGCTGGCGCATATGAATCGCCACTTAATGCCGGAACTGGAAAGTGTGTTTCTGATGCCTTCGAAAGAGTGGTCGTTTATCTCTTCATCGTTGGTGAAAGAAGTGGCGCGCCATCAGGGCGATGTCACCCATTTCCTGCCGGAGAATGTCCATCAGGCATTGATGGCAAAATTAGCGTAGCGTTTATGCCGGATGGTATGCCATCCGGCTCACATCAATTATTTCTGGCAGTGCTTGCAATAAAACGTTGCCCGCTGCGCATGTTTCGTCGCCACAATCGGCGTACCGCACACCCGACACGGCTCACCTTTTCGCCCGTAAACCTGCAATTCCTGAGCGAAATAGCCCGGTTTACCATCACTTTGCAGAAAATCTTTCAGCGTTGTACCGCCCTGCTCAATCGAACGCAGCAACACCGCTTTAATTACCCGAGCTAACAATTCACACTCTGCCAGTGACAGTGATGACGCCAGCCGATCCGGATGGATCCCCGCCGCAAACAGAGATTCGCTGGCATAGATATTCCCTACGCCTACCACCAGCTTGTTATCCATCAGCCACGGTTTAATCGCCGTTTTTTTCTTCGCGCACTTCTGATGCAGGTACTCACCGTTGAAATCGTCGCTAAGCGGCTCCGGTCCAAGGTGGGCCAGCACATTATGCCCTTCCAGCTCTTTGGTCCACAGCCAGGCACCAAAACGGCGCGGATCGGTGTAGCGCAGCACTTTGCCGTTGCTCATCACCAAATCCACATGGTCATGCTTTTCAGGGGGAAATTCTTCTGGAAGGATGCGCAGGCTGCCAGACATCCCCAAATGAATGATAATCCAGCCCTCCGGCAGCTCCAGCAGCAGATATTTAGCCCGCCGCTGCACGCTAAGCACTGGTTGATCACTTAATCGATAAATCTCTTCTGAAACCGGCCAGCGCAGGCGTCCGTTGCGCACCACCGCATGAAGAATGGTTGCACCAACGAGATGCGGTTCTATGCCGCGACGGCTGGTTTCAACTTCGGGTAATTCAGGCATAGCATCTCCAGGAATCAACAGATGCAGTCAATATGGGGGCAAGCAGATAACAAAAAACCCCGCCGGAGCGAGGTTTTTCGTTACATCAAAGCGAGAATTATTTGATTTTCGCTTCTTTGTAGATCACGTGCTGGCGAACAACTGGATCGAATTTTTTCAGTTCCAGTTTTTCCGGCTTAGTACGTTTGTTCTTCGTAGTGGTATAGAAGTGACCAGTACCAGCAGAAGAAACCAGCTTGATTTTCTCACGAATACCTTTAGCCATGATTTATTTCCTCTAAGTACTTAGTACTTTTCGCCACGGGCACGCAGTTCAGCCAGAACTGTATCGATGCCTTTTTTATCGATTACACGCATACCTTTAGCAGATACGCGCAGGGTGACAAAACGCTTCTCGCTCTCAACCCAGAAACGGTGAGAGTGCAGGTTCGGCAGGAAACGGCGTTTAGTCGCGTTCAGTGCGTGGGAACGGTTGTTACCGGTCACCGGACGCTTGCCAGTAACTTGGCAGACTCGGGACATGTCTATTCTCCAAAAATCAAATTAGCTCGAGCTTCGTATGGGGTATTGGCGCCTCGTCAGGCTTTACAGCCCGGTCATCGCAGTTCTATGTGAACTCTCGATTGCCAGGCCCAAATGCCAAACCCGAGATTCTCAAAGGTGGCGTAGTATACGCTGACTCAGCGATGTGCTCAAGTCCCGAACAGACAAAGATCCCGAAGGATCGCGCATAGCGGGTTAAATCCAGCCGCGTTCGGCAAAAGAAACATACTCTCCACGCCCAATCACGATATGGTCGAGCACGCGTAAATCCATGAACTGACAACTTTTTATTATCCGTTCGGTAATGAGTTTATCCGCTTTACTGGGTTCAGCACAACCCGAAGGGTGATTATGTGCAAGGATCAGCGCCGAGGCGTTTATTTTTATCGCTTCGCGGATAATTTCCCGAGGATGGACTTCAACATGGTTTAGCGTGCCGGAAAAAAGACGGCTATGCGTTATAACCCTGTGTTGGGAGTCGAGAAAGATCACCATAAAGATCTCCCGCTCCTCGCCCGTGAGCTGGCTTTGTAAAAATTCCCTCGTCATCTCCGGGCTGAGTAAAGGGCTTTCTTCACGCATCCGCACGTTGTAGTAACGCCGCGCCAGTTCAGCAATCCCCTTTAACTGAGCGAACTTCGCCACACCAATTCCATGAACACCGCTAAATTGTTCATATTCAGAGGTTAACAAGCCATAAAGAGAGCCGAAATTCTCCAGCATCTCTTTTGCCAGGGTTAATACATCTTTACCGCGCGTTCCGGTACGCAGAAATAGCGCCAGCAGCTCAACATCCGTTAACGCACCAATGCCAAACTTCAGCATTTTTTCGCGCGGCATCAACAGCTGTGCATTGTTTTTCACCTTCACCTCCTTTGTGGTGCTCGCATCCTGTCATAGCCGTTCCGTTAAATCGACGGTCAGTTTTCAATCCTGGAAAGCGCCTCGCAAAGTGATTTTCAGGTGAAGGCACGACAACAAAAGTATTGTGATAAAATCGCCAACTTCTGGTGTCACCCAACAGGAAAAATCATCATGAGCCTGGCCGGTAAAAAAATCGTTCTCGGCGTCAGCGGCGGTATTGCTGCCTATAAAACCCCTGAACTGGCGCGTCGTTTGCGCGATCGCGGGGCCGACGTCCGCGTAGCCATGACCGAAGCGGCAAAAGCCTTTATTACCCCACTTAGCTTGCAGGCAGTTTCGGGGTATCCCGTTTCCGACAGTCTGCTTGACCCGGCAGCCGAAGCCGCTATGGGCCATATTGAGCTGGGTAAATGGGCTGATTTAGTGATTCTCGCCCCTGCCACGGCAGATTTGATTGCCCGTGTTGCTGCCGGAATGGCGAATGACCTGGTATCGACGATTTGCCTGGCTACACCTGCGCCTGTAGCCGTGCTGCCCGCCATGAACCAGCAGATGTACCGTGCAGCTGCCACGCAGCATAATTTAGAGCTGCTTGCCTCGCGTGGTTTGCTCATCTGGGGGCCAGATAGCGGCAGTCAGGCTTGTGGTGATATCGGCCCTGGGCGAATGCTCGATCCGTTAACCATTGTTGATATGGCGGTAGCACATTTTTCGCCCGTCAACGACCTGAAACATCTGAACATTATGATTACCGCCGGCCCGACGCGTGAACCGCTCGATCCGGTGCGTTATATCTCTAATCACAGCTCAGGCAAGATGGGTTTTGCTATCGCCGCCGCCGCTGCCCGTCGTGGCGCGAACGTCACGCTGGTATCAGGTCCGGTTTCACTACCGACGCCACCGTTTGTTAAACGTGTTGATGTGATGACTGCGCTGGAAATGGAAGCGGCCGTGAATGCTTCTGTACAGCAGCAAAATATTTTTATCGGTTGCGCCGCCGTGGCGGATTATCGCGCAGCTACCGTAGCCCCAGAGAAAATCAAAAAGCAGGCCACGCAGGGTGATGAATTAACAATAAAAATGGTTAAAAACCCCGATATCGTCGCTGGTGTTGCCGCACTAAAAGACCATCGACCCTACGTCGTTGGATTTGCCGCCGAAACAAATAATGTGGAAGAATACGCCCGGCAAAAACGTATCCGTAAAAACCTTGATCTGATCTGCGCGAACGATGTTTCCCAGCCAACTCAAGGATTTAACAGCGACAACAACGCATTACACCTTTTCTGGCAGGACGGAGATAAAGTCTTACCGCTTGAGCGCAAAGAGCTCCTTGGCCAATTATTACTCGACGAGATCGTGACCCGTTATGATGAAAAAAATCGACGTTAAGATTCTGGACCCGCGCGTTGGGAAGGAATTTCCGCTCCCGACTTATGCCACCTCTGGCTCTGCCGGACTTGACCTGCGTGCCTGTCTCGACGACGCCGTAGAACTGGCTCCGGGTGACACTACGCTGGTTCCGACCGGGCTGGCGATTCATATTGCCGATCCTTCACTGGCGGCAATGATGCTGCCGCGCTCCGGATTGGGACATAAGCACGGTATCGTGCTTGGTAACCTGGTAGGATTGATCGATTCTGACTATCAGGGCCAGTTGATGATTTCCGTGTGGAACCGTGGTCAGGACAGCTTCACCATTCAACCTGGCGAACGCATCGCCCAGATGATTTTTGTTCCGGTAGTACAGGCTGAATTTAATCTGGTGGAAGATTTCGACGCCACCGACCGCGGTGAAGGCGGCTTTGGTCACTCTGGTCGTCAGTAACACATACGCATCCGAATAACGTCATAACATAGCCGCAAACATTTCGTTTGCGGTCATAGCGTGGGTGCCGCCTGGCAAGTGCTTATTTTCAGGGGTATTTTGTAACATGGCAGAAAAACAAACTGCGAAAAGGAACCGTCGCGAGGAAATACTTCAGTCTCTGGCGCTGATGCTGGAATCCAGCGATGGAAGCCAACGTATCACGACGGCAAAACTGGCCGCCTCTGTCGGCGTTTCCGAAGCGGCACTGTATCGCCACTTCCCCAGTAAGACCCGCATGTTCGATAGCCTGATTGAGTTTATCGAAGATAGCCTGATTACTCGCATCAATCTGATTCTGAAAGATGAGAAAGACACCACAGCGCGCCTGCGTCTGATTGTGTTGCTGCTTCTCGGTTTTGGTGAGCGTAATCCTGGCCTGACCCGCATCCTCACTGGTCATGCACTAATGTTTGAACAGGATCGCCTGCAAGGGCGCATCAACCAGCTATTCGAGCGTATTGAAGCGCAGTTGCGTCAGGTATTGCGTGAAAAGAGAATGCGTGAGGGTGAAGGTTACACCACCGACGAAACCCTGCTGGCAAGCCAGATCCTGGCCTTCTGTGAAGGTATGCTGTCACGCTTTGTCCGCAGCGAGTTTAAATACCGCCCGACGGATGACTTTGACGCCCGCTGGCCGCTAATTGCTGCGCAGTTGCAGTAATTCTCCCAAACGTTCAGGCAGAAACGTCTGCCTGACGCTTTTCTTACCATGCCACCAGCATTCGCTTTACACTCACCCTCGCCTGTTTAAAGGCCTCATCCTCAGGATTGATTTGCAATAACCAGTTTATTCTTCCCTGCAAAGCATAAAGATACGCCGTTGCCTGTGCGTGGAGATCGCCAGAAGGATCAAGTTCACCACGATGACTAAGATGCGAAATAACGCCATATTTTTGGCACAAATGTACTTCCTGACGCAGCGCCCGGCGCGCTTCACGGGCAAGCTGTGGCTTGTGATTAACAACAATCCCGGTTACCTGCTGGCGCTTACAGGCAGCTATCAGGCAGCTTTTGCGTTGATTGAGGCTCAGGCCCAGCTCCGCTAACAATCCGCATACTTTATTTTTAACCTGGCGGGCATTGAAGTGACCAGAAAAGGTCATGTCATCGCAGTAGCGGGTGTAGGTAATTCCCCGAGCCTGACACCATTCCCCTATGCACTCATCAAAACGGCGCATCACAAGATTGGAAATGGCAGGCGAAGTTGGCGCCCCCTGCGGTAACGCGTCGTTATAGCAACAAAGCCAGGTCAGCATGGTTACCACATTGCGTGGCAACTGGGTCTGGCTAAACACACGCCAGACCTGTAGCCAGCTAATGCTATCGAAAAAGTTTTCGATATCGAGTTTAAGGATCTGCGGCTGTTGGCAGTGAGGCTGCGCGTTGCTGACGATTGGGCGACCCTGTCGGTAGGCGGTAGCAAAAGAGGAAAGTGGAAATTGTGAAAGGACGTTCTTAAGAATGTTGCGCTGTACGGTTTTGAGCAAGTAATCAGGGGCTAACACCAGCCGCTGACCACCGTGGCGTTTAGAAAGAATAATGCGTCGGTAATGGCGTCCGGCATGATTACTGAGCGCATACAGCCGCTGTATTTCTTTATCGGCGCTCCAGCCCGGCGAGCCGAACAAATCGAGCGCCAGAAGGGTTATCCGGGTAGCATCCATTCCACTCTCCACATCACGGCGGCCAAAAGAGGCGCCAACAGCAGCAATACCATCAAACCATCCCGAAGGCGCGTAACTGTACTGAGCGCGTCAGCGCGACGTACGCGAAGCGTACTTAAGTACAATGGAGCGACTTTGGGTATCTGGACAACCTACTGGCGTTAAGTCGGCGACTCGCCGACCCTCCCGGCATAAAAGGCCGGAAACGCTATTGCCACTGCTGGCGAAAGCAGATTAACACGATATCTTAAACCGCATCACGCTGCGCACAGTAAAAACCTGCGCAGCGCATATTTTTAAACGCCAAACTCTTCGCGGTAGGCCTTAACCGCCGCCAGATGTTCCGCCATTTCTGGCTTCTCTTCGAGGTAAGCAATCAGGTCTTTCAGGGTGATGATAGAGATCACTTTGCAGTTGTAATCACGTTCAACTTCCTGAATTGCCGAAATCTCGCCGCGACCACGCTCCTGACGATCGAGCGAAATCAATACGCCAGCAAGCGTCGCGCCATTGGCCTGAATAATTTCCATCGACTCGCGAATCGCCGTTCCGGCGGTGATCACATCATCCACCAGCATTACGCGTCCTTGTAACGCGCTACCGACCAGATTGCCGCCTTCACCGTGGTCTTTTGCTTCTTTGCGGTTAAAGCAGTACGGCAGGTCCAGGTCATGATGCTCCGCCAGCGCCACTGCGGTAGTAGTGGCAATTGGGATCCCTTTGTAAGCAGGGCCAAACAGCAGATCGAACTCAATGCCGGAATCCACCAATGCTTCAGCGTAAAAACGGCCTAACAGTGCCAGATCGCGCCCGGTATTAAACAGCCCGGCGTTGAAGAAATAGGGGCTTTTGCGCCCGGACTTCAGCGTAAACTCGCCAAACTTTAACACCTGCTTGCCAAGCGCAAATTCAATAAACTGGCGCTGATATGGTTTCATGCCTTCGCTCCTCATCTTACTTTTCTACAGACAAAAAAAAGGCGACTCATCAGTCGCCTTAAAAATCAGTTTGCCAGCGCCGCCTTCTGCGTCGCTACAATGGATTCGATTCCCCCTCGGGCCAGCGCCAACAAGGTGAGTAGCTCTTCATGGGTAAACGGCTCGCCTTCTGCCGTTCCCTGAACTTCAATGATGCGCCCGTCTTCGGTCATCACCACGTTCATGTCCGTTTCAGCGGCAGAGTCTTCAACGTATTCCAGATCGCAAACCGCTTCGCCGTTCACAATCCCGACAGAAACCGCGGCTACCATCCCTTTCATCGGGTTGGTTTTCAGCTTGCCATTTTCAACCAGTTTATTCAGGGCATCGGCCAGTGCAACACAAGCACCGGTAATCGAAGCGGTACGCGTGCCACCATCAGCCTGAAGCACGTCGCAGTCCAGCGTAATGGTGAACTCACCCAGCGCTTTCAAATCTACTGCCGCGCGAAGAGCACGGGCGATCAGACGCTGGATTTCCATTGTGCGTCCCCCCTGCTTACCTTTCGCCGCTTCACGGGCATTACGGGTATGAGTAGAACGCGGCAGCATACCGTATTCTGCGGTGATCCAGCCCTGGCCCTGACCTTTCAGGAAGCGGGGCACGCCTTCTTCAATAGAGGCGGTACATAATACTTTGGTATCGCCAAATTCGACCAGCACCGAGCCTTCTGCATGTTTTGTATAGTTACGAGTCAGGGTAACGGGACGCACCTGATTATTGCTACGGCCTGCTGGACGCATATTGAAATCTCCGGCTTGAAACAAATGTGGCTGCGCATTATACGGACTTCCGGCGGTTATTCCTATCCTGACAAGGCATCGATGGCTATAATCCTTCCACCTCTCCTTTTATAAACAGGAACGTCTATGATCCGCAGTATGACCGCCTACGCCCGGCGTGAAATCAAGGGTGAATGGGGGAGCGCAACCTGGGAAATGCGCTCGGTAAACCAGCGTTATCTGGAAACTTACTTTCGTCTGCCGGAGCAGTTCCGTAGCCTTGAACCTGTCGTTCGCGAGCGTATTCGTTCTCGCCTGACGCGTGGTAAAGTGGAATGTACCCTGCGCTATGAGCCAGATGTCAGCGCACAAGGTGAGCTGATCCTCAACGAAAAACTGGCTAAACAGCTGGTAACTGCCGCGAACTGGGTAAAAATGCAGAGTGACGAAGGGGAAATCAACCCGGTTGATATTCTCCGCTGGCCAGGCGTGATGGCGGCCCAGGAACAGGATCTCGACGCGATTGCCGCTGAAATTCTCGTGGCGCTGGATGGTACGCTGGATGACTTTATCGTCGCGCGCGAAACCGAAGGTCAGGCGCTGAAAGCATTGATCGAGCAGCGTCTGGAAGGCGTGACCGCCGAAGTGGTCAAAGTCCGCGCCCACATGCCGGAAATCCTGCAATGGCAGCGTGAACGTCTGGTGGCTAAGCTGGAAGACGCCCAGGTGCAACTGGAAAACAACCGTCTGGAGCAGGAGTTGGTTCTGCTGGCACAACGAATTGACGTTGCCGAAGAGTTGGACCGCCTCGAAGCGCATGTTAAAGAGACCTACAACATTCTGAAGAAAAAAGAAGCCGTTGGTCGTCGTCTGGACTTTATGATGCAGGAGTTCAACCGCGAGTCGAACACCCTGGCCTCGAAGTCTATCAATGCCGAAGTGACTAACTCCGCGATTGAGCTGAAAGTGTTGATTGAGCAGATGCGCGAGCAGATTCAGAACATTGAATAACTCGTAACGCCAATTCTTACTTTTCAGCCTTCACAAATGCCGCCCACTCAAACAGAGCGGCATTTTTCTTCCCCGCAACTTCAATTCTGTTTTGCGTGCCTGCTCCAGATTTTGCGATGTTTTTTTGCCCAGCACACTGAGAACGTGAGATACTCACAACTGTATATAAATACAGTTGCAGATTTACTTTCTTTGCAATCGATATCACATGGAGTGGGCAATGAACGAACATCATCAACCTTTTGAAGAGATAAAGCTGATTAATGCAAACGGAGCAGAACAATGGTCAGCAAGACAACTTGGAAAACTACTGGGTTATTCAGAGTATCGTCACTTTATACCTGTATTAACGCGCGCCAAAGAAGCTTGTCTGAATAGTGGTCACACAATTGATGACCATTTCGAGGAGATCCTCGATATGGTCAAAATTGGCTCAAATGCCAAAAGAGCATTAAAAGACATCGTACTCTCCCGCTATGCCTGTTACCTGGTAGTACAAAACGGCGACCCTGCGAAACCGGTTATTGCGGCAGGGCAAACTTATTTTGCTATCCAGACCCGACGGCAGGAGCTGGCTGACGATGAAGCTTTCAGGCAACTTCGTGAAGACGAAAAGCGTCTTTTTCTGAGAAATGAGTTGAAAGAACATAACAAACAATTAGTTGAGGCAGCGCAGCAAGCTGGGGTAGCGACAGCTATCGATTTCGCCATATTTCAGAATCATGGTTACCGGGGACTGTATGGTGGATTAGATCAGAAAGCCATCCATCAGCGGAAGGGGCTGAAAAAGAGTCAGAAGATCCTGGATCATATGGGTTCAACAGAACTGGCGGCTAATCTCTTTCGAGCTACCCAAACAGAAGAAAAACTCAAGCGGGATGGCGTGAATTCAAAACAGCAAGCTAATACCACACACTTTGACGTGGGTAGCAAGGTGAGGCAAACCATTCAGGAACTTGGCGGAACCATGCCTGAGGAGTTGCCGACCCCGCAGGTCAGCATCAAGCAGTTGGAAAACAGTGTAAAAATTACAGAGAAGAAATAGCAGAAACTAAAAACTCTTTTTGTTGATTGAGATACCCGATGCGTAAGCCAAAGTCCAGGTGCGGTGAACACAATGGCTAAACATTGCACCTTTCTTTTCCACCCCTCAATTTTAACCTATTTTTTCTTATGCATTTTCTCAGACAAGAAGTCAGAAGAATGCATCTACGCTACAGAAAATAACAATTTCACATAACTACAAGTTATCAATTCCCTCTCACCTTAAAAAATCTCAATCGTGACAATGCGCACAAATCGCTACCCTGCCAGACAGATTTTTAGGGAGAGAACCATGCTGTTACACATTTTGTATTTGGTTGGCATTACTGCCGAAGCCATGACGGGGGCGCTGGCGGCCGGACGACGGCGCATGGATACATTTGGCGTAATTATTATTGCGACCGCCACGGCAATTGGCGGAGGGTCAGTGCGCGATATTCTGCTGGGCCACTATCCGCTCGGCTGGGTCAAACACCCGGAATATGTGATTATCGTCGCTACCGCCGCAGTACTCACCACTATTGTTGCTCCTGTAATGCCTTACCTGCGCAAAGTGTTTCTGGTGCTCGATGCGCTCGGACTGGTAGTTTTTTCTATCATTGGCGCACAGGTTGCACTGGATATGGGACACGGCCCGATCATTGCCGTTGTCGCAGCTGTGACGACCGGCGTATTTGGCGGCGTTTTGCGCGATATGTTCTGTAAACGCATCCCACTGGTATTCCAGAAAGAGTTGTATGCCGGTGTCTCATTTGCCTCCGCCGTGCTGTACATCGCGCTGCAACACTATGTTTCTAACCATGATGTGGTGATTATCTCCACCCTGGTATTCGGCTTTTTTGCCCGTTTACTGGCGCTACGTCTTAAGCTGGGATTACCGGTCTTTTACTACAGCCACGAAGGTCACTAAGGTTCAAAACCTGTGATCTGCTGGGCAGCCAGCCAACTGCCCAGCTTCTTGATTTGCGCATTTTCCTTCCATTCAATAACCTGTCTGGCGCGCCCCGATCCAGTCCCCGGCAACTGCTGCCAGAACTGTTCTGTGCTAAATAAAAGTTGCGACCAGGACCGTTCATCACTGGCGTTAAGCGCCGCCCGGGTTAGTGGTATTCCCATTGCCATCACCCAGCGAGTAAAAGGCTGCTTACGAGCCAGATTAAACTGATGCCATAACTGTGTGCTTTTACTTTTCGCGATCCCCGGCGTGTTCTGTAATTGCTCTGGCGTTAATAAAAGCCAGGAAAAGATATGCTCAAAGCGATGAGTCTGATGCAGCGCGCGCCAGCCAGCCTCACCAATGCCATCCAGCCCCAGAACCTGTTTTGACCCCAGCCAGACTAAGCGTGAAATGAACTGTTCCCGACAAACATCAGAAGCAAAGTAGCAGGTCAACGAGTTAAAGCGGTTTTCTGGTGGTGTCGGTTTTGTGCGTTCTGTACCGCGCCAGACCACATTATCAATGCGAGGAATACCCTGCCCGGCAAGGCTGACGAGGATCTGATCACCAGGCGCAATATCCCACTCCTGCCAGCGTCTGACGGAACCAACATTCACCCGCTGAACTTTTTTATCATCCAACATGACAGGCACAAGTGACGCAACCACCGAGATTTTACCGCTCTTGCCCACCGCAAACTGAATCGCCTTCACTTCGGCAACCTGAGCTACAGGTTGATATTTCCAGGCCACCAGCCACTCTGCCTGGCCCGGCAGCCAATGGCGAGATTCGGGTTCCTTAGCCGCTCGTACAACCACGCCATCGGTGACGAAGGGTAATTTCGCTTTCCACCACTCATTGCGTATGCGCTCAACCTCATCAGCATTGTTAACCGCACGGGTATACGTCTGCGTTAGAGTAAAACCTGCGGTAGTCAGCTGCTGTAAACGATCGGTCATTAACTGCGTTCCATCCGGCCATGCCCAGACAAAAACGCCCAGTGAATTCAGCGTGTCGCTATTCCCCTGGCGCATCAGGAGACCAGCAACTTTTGAGCGGGCATTTATTCCCCCCATTTGTTGTTGGATATGCCCCTCGCGCTTGAGAAATATTTCCCCCTGAAGTGTACTATTGACTAAAGGCCCGCTAACGGTTTGCGGCACAGAGGGAATTAAGCTAACTTTCTGCGTCCAGTCCTCCCCTTTCAGGCCATTGCCGCGACTGATTGCTTTGTTCAGTTTCCCGTCCCGATAAACCAGGGTTACCGCAACGCCATCGACTTTCGGTTGCACCCAAAGATCGTTGTGTTCACGCATCCAAAGACGTAGTGCATTTTTATCCGCTAATTTACGCACGCCTGTATGCGCAACTGGATGCATAACTGTGCCTGCCAAAGGTGGCATCATCGCGTCGCGGGACTCGTTCCCAAAACAGCGTTGCCACTGCGTGAGACGGGCGCTTAACTGATCGTAAACACCGTCTTCAATCTCACTTTCCCCTTCCTTCCAGTAGTCATCGTCCCACTGTTTTATTTGCTGTTGCAGGCGGGAAATTTCTTCCTGTGCTCTGGCTGGCGACCAGGCCGGACAGACCGCCCACGCCGATGATTGCCAGCACAAGATACTTATTAATATCGCCATCCATACTTTCATCATCACCTCCGCTGTAGATAGTCAGGCAGATATACAACGTGATGAAAGCAAAGCCGAGTGGCAAAAACGGAGTCTGCGAGGACGCTTCCTGAGAATCGTCTTTATTGCAGTGAATCACAGGCAAATGCGGAAGCAGCTACGCAAAACGCAACAACTTTGCGCAAAAAGTGTGAGCAAGGGCTACGTCACATGGCCGCGCCGTGTATAATAAGCTCGTATGTAGGCTTTATTTCGCTAATCACATACGAAAGATACTCATGGCTCAAGGCACGCTTTATATTGTTTCTGCCCCCAGTGGCGCGGGTAAATCCAGCCTGATTCAGGCTTTATTAAAAACCCAACCGTTGTATGACACCCAGGTTTCTGTTTCACACACCACACGCCAACCGCGTCCTGGTGAAGTCCACGGTGAACATTATTTCTTTGTTAATCATGATGAATTTAAAGAAATGATTAGCAGAGATGCGTTCCTGGAACACGCAGAAGTTTTTGGTAATTACTATGGCACTTCGCGTGAGGCCATTGAGCAAGTACTGGCGACCGGTGTCGATGTTTTTCTCGATATCGACTGGCAGGGCGCGCAGCAAATTCGCCAGAAGATGCCGCACGCGCGGAGTATCTTTATTTTACCGCCGTCCAAAATTGAACTGGACCGCCGTCTACGCGGTCGCGGTCAGGACAGCGAAGAGGTCATTGCAAAGCGTATGGCGCAAGCTGTTGCAGAAATGAGCCATTACGCCGAATATGATTACCTGATTGTGAATGATGACTTCGATACCGCGTTGACCGATTTGAAGACCATTATTCGCGCCGAACGTCTGCGCATGAGCCGCCAAAAGCAGCGTCATGACGCTTTAATCAGCAAATTGTTGGCAGACTGAACCTGATTTCAGTATCATGCCCAGTCATTTCTTCACCTGTGGAGCTTTTTAAGTATGGCACGCGTAACTGTTCAGGACGCTGTAGAGAAAATTGGTAACCGTTTTGACCTGGTACTGGTCGCCGCGCGTCGCGCTCGTCAGATGCAGGTAGGCGGAAAGGATCCGCTGGTACCGGAAGAAAACGATAAAACCACCGTAATCGCGCTGCGCGAAATCGAAGAAGGTCTGATCAACAACCAGATCCTCGACGTTCGCGAACGCCAGGAACAGCAAGAGCAGGAAGCCGCTGAATTACAAGCCGTTACCGCTATTGCTGAAGGTCGTCGTTAATCACAAAGCGGGTCGCCCTTGTATCTGTTTGAAAGCCTGAATCAACTGATTCAAACCTACCTGCCGGAAGACCAAATCAAGCGTCTGCGGCAGGCGTATCTCGTTGCACGTGATGCTCACGAGGGGCAAACACGTTCAAGCGGTGAACCCTATATCACGCACCCGGTAGCGGTTGCCTGCATTCTGGCCGAGATGAAACTCGACTATGAAACGCTAATGGCGGCGCTGCTGCATGACGTGATTGAAGATACTCCCGCCACCTACCAGGACATGGAGCAGCTTTTTGGTAAAAGCGTCGCCGAACTGGTAGAGGGGGTATCAAAGCTTGATAAACTCAAGTTCCGCGATAAGAAAGAGGCGCAGGCCGAAAACTTTCGCAAGATGATTATGGCGATGGTGCAGGATATCCGCGTCATTCTCATCAAACTTGCCGACCGTACCCACAACATGCGCACGCTGGGCTCACTTCGCCCGGACAAACGTCGCCGCATCGCCCGTGAAACCCTCGAAATTTACAGCCCGCTGGCACACCGTTTAGGTATCCACCACATTAAAACCGAACTCGAAGAGCTGGGTTTTGAGGCGCTGTATCCCAACCGTTACCGCGTAATCAAAGAAGTGGTGAAAGCCGCACGCGGCAACCGTAAAGAGATGATCCAAAAAATCCTCTCGGAAATCGAAGGGCGTTTGCAGGAAGCGGGAATACCGTGCCGCGTCAGTGGTCGCGAGAAGCATCTTTATTCGATCTACTGCAAAATGGTGCTCAAAGAGCAGCGTTTTCACTCAATCATGGACATCTACGCCTTCCGCGTGATCGTCAATGATTCCGACACCTGTTATCGCGTGCTCGGGCAAATGCATAGCCTGTACAAGCCGCGTCCGGGTCGCGTGAAAGACTACATCGCTATTCCAAAAGCGAACGGCTATCAGTCTTTGCACACCTCGATGATTGGCCCGCACGGCGTGCCGGTTGAGGTCCAGATCCGTACCGAAGATATGGATCAGATGGCAGAGATGGGTGTTGCTGCGCACTGGGCTTATAAAGAGCACGGCGAAACCAGTACTACCGCACAAATTCGCGCCCAGCGCTGGATGCAAAGCCTGCTGGAGCTGCAACAGAGTGCCGGTAGCTCATTTGAATTTATCGAGAGCGTTAAATCCGATCTCTTCCCGGATGAGATTTACGTTTTCACACCGGAAGGGCGCATTGTAGAGCTGCCTGCCGGTGCAACGCCCGTCGACTTCGCTTATGCGGTGCATACCGATATCGGTCATGCCTGCGTGGGCGCTCGCGTCGACCGTCAGCCTTACCCGCTGTCGCAGCCGCTCTCCAGTGGCCAAACCGTTGAAATCATTACCGCACCGGGCGCTCGCCCGAATGCCGCATGGCTGAACTTTGTCGTTAGCTCGAAAGCGCGCGCCAAAATTCGTCAGTTGCTGAAAAACCTCAAGCGTGATGATTCTGTAAGCCTGGGCCGTCGTCTGCTCAATCATGCGTTGGGTGGCAGCCGTAAGCTCAATGAAATCCCGCCGGAAAATATTCAGCGCGAGCTGGACCGCATGAAGCTGGCAACGCTTGACGATCTGCTGGCGGAAATTGGTCTTGGCAACGCGATGAGCGTGGTGGTCGCGAAAAATCTGCAACATGGGGACGCCTCCATTCCGCCGGCGACTCAAAGCCACGGGCATCTGCCGATTAAAGGTGCTGATGGCGTGTTGATCACCTTTGCGAAATGCTGCCGCCCCATTCCTGGCGATCCGATTATCGCTCACGTCAGCCCCGGTAAAGGTCTGGTGATCCACCATGAATCCTGCCGTAACATCCGTGGCTACCAGAAAGAGCCAGAGAAATTTATGGCTGTGGAATGGGATAAAGAGACGGCACAGGAGTTCATCACCGAAATCAAGGTGGAGATGTTCAATCATCAGGGCGCGCTAGCAAACCTGACGGCGGCAATTAACACCACGACCTCGAATATTCAAAGTTTGAATACGGAAGAGAAAGATGGTCGCGTCTACAGCGCCTTTATTCGTCTGACCGCCCGTGACCGTGTGCATCTGGCGAATATCATGCGCAAAATCCGCGTGATGCCAGACGTGATTAAAGTCACCCGAAACCGAAATTAATGTTTTATGAACCCAACACGTTATGCACGCATCTGCGAAATGCTCGCCAGGCGGCAGCCTGATCTGACCGTCTGCATGGAGCAGGTCCACAAACCACATAACGTTTCTGCGATTATTCGTACCGCAGATGCCGTTGGCGTACATGAAGTTCATGCCGTCTGGCCTGGCAGCCGGATGCGCACCATGGCTTCGGCTGCGGCTGGCAGCAACAGTTGGGTACAGGTGAAAACGCACCGCACCATTGGCGATGCCGTTGCCCATCTGAAAGGCCAGGGAATGCAGATCCTGGCTACACATCTTTCTGATAACGCTGTCGATTTCCGCGAAATTGATTATACCCGCCCGACCTGTATTTTGATGGGACAGGAGAAAACGGGTATCACGCAGGAAGCGTTAGCCCTGGCGGATCAGGACATCATCATTCCGATGATCGGCATGGTGCAGTCGCTGAATGTTTCCGTTGCCTCAGCCCTTATTCTTTACGAAGCCCAGCGCCAGAGGCAAAACGCAGGCATGTATCTGCGGGAAAACAGCATGTTGCCGGAAGCGGAGCAACAACGGCTGTTGTTTGAAGGCGGCTATCCGGTGCTGGCGAAAGTCGCAAAACGCAAAGGCCTGCCCTACCCCCACGTTAATCAGCAAGGCGAAATTGAAGCTGATGCCGACTGGTGGGCCACTATGCAGGCAGCAGGGTAAGCGCCATGAAAGGTCGCCTGTTAGATGCTGTTCCGCTCAGTTCGCTAACGGGCGTTGGCGCGGCGCAAAGTAATAAGCTGGCGAAAATCAACCTGCATACCGTGCAGGATTTACTCTTACACCTTCCTCTGCGCTACGAAGATCGCACCCATCTCTACCCCATCGGTGAACTACTGCCGGGCGTTTATGCCACGGTGGAAGGCGAAGTGCTGAATTGCAATATCTCCTTCGGCGGTCGGCGGATGATGACCTGCCAGATCAGCGACGGTTCCGGCATTCTCACCATGCGCTTTTTCAACTTCAACGCGGCAATGAAAAATAGCCTGGCGACTGGCCGCCGCGTGCTGGCCTATGGCGAAGCAAAGCGCGGTAAATATGGTGCGGAGATGATCCACCCGGAATACCGCGTGCAGGGCGATCTCAGTATGCCAGAGTTGCAGGAAACGCTAACGCCGGTTTACCCAACTACGGAAGGCGTAAAGCAGGCCACGCTGCGTAAATTAACCGACCAGGCGCTGGATCTGCTCGACACCTGCGCCATTGAAGAACTCCTGCCGCCGGAACTGTCACAAGGAATGATGACGCTACCGGAAGCGTTGCGCACTTTGCACCGCCCGCCGCCGACGCTACAGCTTAGCGATCTCGAAACCGGGCAGCATCCGGCACAACGCCGGCTGATTCTGGAAGAGTTGCTGGCGCACAACCTCAGCATGTTAGCCTTACGTGCCGGAGCACAGCGTTTTCATGCCCAGCCGCTGAGCGCCAATGACGCGCTGAAAAATAAACTCCTCGCAGCCTTACCGTTCAAGCCAACGGGCGCACAGGCACGCGTGGTGGCGGAGATCGAGCGCGATATGGCGCTGGATGTGCCGATGATGCGCCTGGTGCAGGGCGATGTAGGTTCCGGTAAAACGCTGGTCGCCGCCCTCGCCGCGTTGCGTGCGATTGCGCACGGCAAACAGGTGGCATTGATGGCACCAACCGAATTACTCGCCGAGCAGCACGCCAATAACTTCCGTAACTGGTTTGCTCCGCTCGGTATCGAAGTGGGCTGGCTCGCCGGTAAACAGAAAGGTAAAGCACGACTGGCACAGCAGGAAGCCATCGCCAGCGGTCAGGTGCAGATGATTGTCGGTACACACGCCATCTTCCAGGAACAGGTGCAGTTTAACGGCCTGGCGCTGGTGATCATCGACGAACAGCATCGTTTTGGCGTGCATCAGCGTCTGGCGTTATGGGAGAAAGGCCAGCAGCAGGGCTTCCATCCGCATCAGTTGATCATGACCGCCACGCCGATCCCCCGCACGCTGGCAATGACTGCATATGCCGATCTCGATACCTCGGTCATTGATGAGTTACCGCCAGGTCGTACGCCTGTGACGACGGTGGCTATCCCGGATACCCGCCGCAACGACATTATCGACCGCGTGCGCCACGCCTGCATGACTGAAGGTCGTCAGGCGTACTGGGTGTGCACACTCATTGAAGAATCAGAATTACTGGAAGCACAGGCGGCGGAAGCTACCTGGGAAGAGTTGAAACTGGCGCTACCAGAGTTGAATGTTGGTCTGGTACACGGACGGATGAAACCAGCCGAGAAGCAGGCCGTCATGGCATCATTTAAACAAGGCGAGTTACACCTGCTGGTTGCCACGACCGTTATTGAAGTCGGCGTTGATGTGCCTAACGCCAGCCTGATGATTATCGAAAACCCGGAGCGTCTGGGTCTGGCGCAGTTGCACCAGCTACGTGGGCGTGTAGGTCGTGGCGCGGTGGCTTCTCACTGTGTGCTGCTCTACAAAACGCCGCTCTCCAAAACCGCGCAAATCCGCCTGCAAGTGCTACGCGACAGTAACGACGGTTTTGTGATTGCACAAAAAGATCTGGAGATTCGCGGCCCTGGCGAATTGTTAGGCACGCGTCAGACGGGTAATGCTGAATTTAAAGTGGCGGATTTGCTGCGCGATCAGGCGATGATCCCGGAAGTTCAGCGCCTGGCACGCCATATTCACGAACGTTACCCACAGCAGGCAAAAGCCCTGATAGAACGCTGGATGCCAGAAACGGAACGTTACTCGAATGCGTAAAAAGCGGCGGTGAGAAAACCGCCATTTCAGGTTACCCTACCTTCCTGTAGGATGCGGCGTGAACGCCTTATCCGTCCTAAAAAAAACTACAAATTCAATAAATTGTGAATCAATGCGCAGGCATGATAAGCGAAGCATATCAAGCTTTTGTCTTTGTTGCGGCGGCACTTCTACCGCCGCTTCATCGGTTAACCCGCAAAAATCGGCAACATCAAATACAGTTTAATCACCAGCGCGTTAACGATATCAATAAAGAACGCACCAACCATCGGCACTACCAGGAACGCCATGTGCGACGGGCCAAAACGTTCAGTGATCGCCTGCATGTTGGCGATTGCCGTTGGCGTTGCACCGAGGCCAAAACCACAATGACCCGCAGCCAGCACCGCCGCATCGTAGTTTTTGCCCATCATGCGCCAGGTAACGAAGATGGCATACAACGCCATGAAGATGGTCTGTACCACCAGAATCGCCAGCATCGGCAGCGCCAGCGAAGCCAGCTCCCATAGTTTAAGCCCCATCAGCGCCATCGCCAGGAACAACGACAGGCTTACGTTACCAAGCACGGATACCGCACGCTCAAAGACGCGGTAAAAGCCCATCATTGACAGACCGTTGCTCAGAATCACGCCAACAAACAGTACACAGACGAAGGTCGGCAGTTCAAAAGCAGTGCCAGCCAAAAGTTGCGCAACAATTTTCCCCACCGTCAGGCAGATAGCAATCAGCGCGATAGTTTCAATCAGCACCAGCGAGGTGATCATGCGGCCCACATCCGGCTTTTCAAACGCCGTTGGTACTTCCTGGTCATCAGGAATGCCGTTTGGCGTGGTGGAGTGCTTCACCAGATAGCGCGCTACCGGACCGCCAATCAAGCCGCCCAGCACCAGACCAAACGTCGCACAGGCCATCGCCACTTCCGTCGCATTGGAGAAGCCATAGCGTTCAATGAACAATTTACTCCACGCAGCGCCCGTACCGTGACCGCCGGAAAGCGTAATAGAACCGGCCAACAGCCCCATCAGCGGATCAAGCCCTAACAGGCTAGCCATACCAATGCCAATGGCATTTTGCATCACCAACAGACCAACAACCACAATCAAGAAGATGCCAACCACGCGCCCACCGGCACGCAGACTGGCAAGGTTGGCGTTCAAACCAATGGTGGCGAAGAAAGCCAGCATTAACGGATCGCGCAGGGACATATCAAAGTTGACTTCCCAGCCCATGCTTTTTTTCAGTACCAGTAGCGCCAGCGCCACCAACAAACCACCCGCAACAGGTTCCGGTATGGTGTATTTCTTCAAAAAGGAGACGGAATGGACCAACTTACGCCCGAGCAGCAACGTCAGCGTTGCGGCAACAAGCGTTGCTAAAGTATCGAGATGAAACATAGTTACTCCTTTGTATCCGCATCACTCTTTCATACTCGTCATACTTCATCGCGCAGTGGCACCTTCATGAAATATGACGGGTATCGAGTCATGCTTTCCTGGGTCAAATTCTCAGCTGTTAATGAACAAATGGCATGGATTTTAAGCAGAAAAATACCAAAAGTTATATAAAAAAGTGCATTTATCTCATTTAAATATTTAGCAGAGGCCGTGGCAAACGTTTGCTTTTCTCTTTCGGTCAGCTAAAATGCCCGCTTTGCTACCACGGGATTGTTTTCGATGTCTGTTTCCACCCTCGAGTCAGAAAATGCGCAACCGGTTGCGCAGACTCAAAACAGCGAACTGATTTACCGTCTTGAAGATCGTCCGCCGCTTCCTCAAACTCTGTTTGCCGCCTGCCAGCATCTGCTGGCGATGTTCGTTGCGGTGATCACGCCAGCGCTATTAATCTGCCAGGCGTTGGGGTTACCGGCACAAGACACACAACACATTATTAGTATGTCGCTGTTTGCCTCCGGTGTGGCGTCGATTATTCAAATTAAGGCCTGGGGGCCGGTTGGCTCCGGGCTGTTGTCTATTCAGGGCACCAGCTTCAACTTTGTTGCCCCGCTGATTATGGGCGGCACAGCGCTGAAGACCGGTGGTGCTGATGTTCCTACCATGATGGCGGCTTTGTTCGGCACGCTGATGCTGGCAAGTTGCACTGAGATGGTGATCTCCCGCGTTCTGCATCTGGCGCGCCGCATTATTACGCCGCTGGTTTCTGGCGTCGTGGTGATGATTATCGGCCTGTCGCTGATTCAGGTTGGATTAACCTCCATTGGCGGCGGTTACGCAGCCATGAGCGATAACACCTTCGGCGCACCGAAAAATCTGCTGCTGGCGGGCGTGGTCTTAGCCTTAATTATCCTGCTTAACCGTCAACGTAACCCATATTTGCGCGTGGCTTCACTGGTGATTGCGATGGCGGCAGGATATGCGCTGGCGTGGTTTATGGGCATGTTGCCAGAAAGCAACGAACCGATGACGCAAGAACTGATTATGGTGCCAACCCCGCTCTATTACGGTCTTGGCATTGAATGGAGCCTGCTGCTGCCGCTGATGCTGGTCTTTATGATCACTTCGCTGGAAACTATTGGCGATATCACGGCGACGTCTGACGTTTCCGAACAGCCTGTATCCGGTCCGCTATACATGAAACGTCTGAAAGGCGGCGTGCTGGCAAACGGTCTGAACTCGTTTGTTTCGGCGGTGTTTAACACTTTCCCGAACTCCTGCTTCGGGCAGAACAACGGTGTGATCCAGTTGACCGGTGTTGCCAGCCGCTATGTCGGTTTTGTCGTCGCGCTGATGTTGATCGTGCTGGGTCTGTTCCCGGCAGTGAGCGGTTTTGTACAACACATTCCAGAACCGGTTCTGGGCGGCGCAACGCTTGTAATGTTTGGCACTATCGCAGCATCAGGTGTGCGAATTGTCTCCCGTGAGCCGCTAAACCGTCGGGCGATTCTGATTATCGCGCTGTCGCTGGCGGTCGGTCTGGGCGTGTCTCAGCAGCCGCTGATTTTGCAGTTTGCCCCTGAATGGCTGAAAAACCTGCTCTCTTCTGGGATCGCCGCGGGCGGTATTACTGCCATCGTGCTGAATCTGATTTTCCCACCAGAAAAACAGTAATTCACTGACGGCGGTAAGATAATTACCGCCGCAGTCTCACCTCTTTCACCATTCCCGCCTTGAGGATTGCGCGTAAATCGTGCATAACTCCCTTATGTGCATTTCACGGGATGGAAGACCATGAAATTTATTGGGAAGCTGCTTCTCTACATTCTCATCGCTCTGTTAGTGGTGATCGCTGGCCTCTATTTTCTTCTGCAAACCCGCTGGGGAGCAGAACATATCAGCGCATGGGTTTCCGAAAATAGCGACTATCATCTGGCCTTCGGGGCGATGGATCACCGTTTTTCCGCGCCATCTCATATCGTGCTGGAGAACGTCACGTTTGGTCGTGATGGTCAGCCCGCGACCCTGGTGGCAAAAAGTGTCGACATTGCGCTAAGCAGTCGCCAACTGACCGAACCACGCCATGTCGATACCATCCTACTGGAAAACGGGACGCTGAATCTCACCGACCAGACCGCGCCGCTGCCGTTCAAAGCCGATCGTCTGCAACTGCGTGATATGGCGTTTAATAGCCCGAATAGCGAATGGAAACTGAGCGCGCAGCGGGTAAATGGTGGCGTGGTTCCGTGGACACCAGAAGCCGGTAAAGTGCTGGGTACGAAGGCGCAGATTCAGTTTAGTGCCGGATCGCTTTCGCTCAATGATGTTCCTGCCACCAATGTACTCATTGAAGGCAGTATTGATAACGATCGCGTTACGCTGACTAACCTGGGTGCCGACATCGCCCGCGGGACATTAACCGGAAACGCGCAGCGTAACGCCGACGGCAGCTGGCAAGTGGAAAATCTGCGGCTGGCGGATATCCGTCTACAAAGCGAAAAATCGCTAACCGACTTCTTTGCGCCATTACGCTCTGTCCCGTCGTTGCAGATTGGTCGCCTGGAAGTCATTGACGCTCGTCTGCAAGGTCCGGACTGGGCGGTGACCGACCTCGATCTCAGCTTGCGCAACATGACCTTCAGTAAAGATGACTGGCAGACACAGGAAGGCAAACTGTCGATGAACGCCAGCGAGTTCATTTATGGTTCGCTGCATTTATTTGACCCGATTATAAACGCGGAATTTTCCCCGCAGGGCGTAGCACTGCGCCAGTTCACCAGCCGCTGGGAAGGGGGCATGGTCAGAACGTCAGGGAACTGGTTGCGTGACGGGAAAACGCTGTTGCTTGATGATGCGGCAATTGCCGGGCTGGAATATACCTTGCCGAAAAACTGGCAACAGTTGTGGATGGAAATGACACCCGGCTGGTTAAACAGTCTGCAACTGAAGAGATTTAGCGCCAGCCGCAATCTAATTATTGATATCAACCCTGACTTCCCGTGGCAACTCACCGCGCTCGATGGTTACGGCGCGAATCTGACGCTGGTTACCGATCATAAATGGGGCGTCTGGAGTGGTTCGGTGAATCTGAATGCCGCCGCCGCGACGTTTAATCGTGTTGATGTCCGTCGCCCGTCGCTGGCGCTGACTGCCAATAGCAGTACGGTAAATATCAGCGAACTGAGCGCATTTACCGAAAAAGGTATTCTGGAAGCCACCGCCAGTGTTTCACAAACGCCACAACGTCAGACCCATATCAGCCTGAATGGACGCGGTGTGCCGGTGAATATTTTGCAACAGTGGGGATGGCCTGAACTACCGTTGACTGGCGACGGCAATATTCAGCTTGCCGCCAGTGGCGATATTCAGGTCAATGTCCCGCTGAAACCTACGGTTAGCGGGCAATTGCATGCCGTGAATGCCGCAAAGCAGCAAGTGACTCAAACCATGAATGCGGGCGTAGTTTCCAATAGCGAAGTTACATCGACGGAGCCGGTTCAGTAAAAGTCAATTTCGCCGGGTACGCTCAGACATACCCGGCATTTCTTCAATAGATTACAACGTGATTGTCAGCAAGTTAGCCGCTGGCATCACCACTACCCCCAACTCACTTTCAGCCTGCGAACCGCCTTGCAGACCATTTACTTTCACAACATTGCGCAAGCACAGCGTCCAGTTCTTCGCCACGCCCGCACCATTCACAGTAATTGTGTTGCCAGTACGCGCCGCTTTCAGGGTGAAAAGAACGGAACCATCGGCAGCGGGCACTTCACAGATGGCTTCATGCCCGTCTTGCAGATTAAAGAGCTGGAATGCCGTGCCTTCGTGCCACGCGTAATCGGGACGTTGCTCGTTGTTGCCCAGCGCCAGTAGGGTGTTATCACGCACATAAACGGGCAGACTCAGGAAGCCGTGCTGCTGTTTATGCCAGCGACTACCATCGAGTTCATCGTTGTGCCACAGGTGTGTCCAGCGACCTTCCGGCAAGTAGAACTGCACATCGCCCGATTCAGTGAACACTGGAGCAACCATCACGTTGTCGCCTAACATGTATTGACGGTCAAGGTAATCACAAGCCGGATCGTCCAGAAACTCCATCATCATGGCCCGCATCATCGGCGTACCCCGCGCGTTCGCACGAGCAGCCTCACGATACAGATACGGCATCATGCGGCATTTCAGTTGCGTGAAGAAGCGCACCACATCACAGGACTCATCATCATAGGCCCACGGCACACGATAAGATTTGCTGCCGTGTAAACGGCTATGGCTGGAGAGCAAACCAAACGCGCACCAGCGTTTGTAAACGTGCGCCGGAGCGGTATTCTCAAAGCCGCCGATATCGTGGCTCCAGAAGCCAAAACCAGAAAGGCCAATAGACAAACCACCGCGCAGGCTTTCCGCCATTGATTCGTAGTTAGCGTAACAGTCGCCCCCCCAATGTACCGGGAATTTCTGCGCACCAACGGAGGCCGAGCGGGCAAACAGGACAGCTTCCTCCTCGCCGACGGTTTCCTTGAGCACGTTCCACACCAGTTCATTGTAGATGTACGCATAATGGTTATGCATTTTCTGCGGATCGGAACCGTCAAACCACTGAACATCGGTTGGAATACGTTCGCCAAAGTCGGTCTTAAAGCAATCAACGCCCATCGCGACCAGACCTTTCAGTTTATCGGCGTACCATTTACAGGCATCTGGATTGGTAAAGTCATAAATCGCCAGACCTGGCTGCCATTTATCCCACTGCCACAGCGAACCGTCCGGGCGTTTGAGTAAATAACCTTTCTCTTGTAACTCTTTAAAGACAGGGGATTTTTGCCCGATATAGGGGTTAATCCAGACGCAGATTTTTAGCCCTTTCGCTTTCAGGCGGCGGATCATCCCTTCCGGGTCCGGGAAAGTCAGCGGGTCCCACTCAAAATCGCACCACTGGAAGGCTTTCATCCAGAAACAGTCAAAGTGGAAAACATGCAGCGGCAGATTGCGTTCCGCCATACCATCGATAAAGCTGTTTACCGTCACTTCGTCGTAGTTGGTGGTAAATGAAGTGGTTAGCCACAGGCCGAAGGACCACGCGGGCGGCAGCGCCGGACGACCAGTAAAACGGGTATAACGATCAAGTACCGCTTTCGGCGTCGGGCCGTCGATAACAAAGTATTCGAGATATTCACTCTCAACGCTGAACTGCACTTTGGAGACTTTCTCCGATCCCACTTCAAAAGAGACGCATTGGGGATGATTGACCAGTACACCATAACCACGGTTAGTCATATAGAACGGGATATTTTTATACGCCTGTTCAGTACTTGTGCCGCCGTCCCGGTTCCAGGTCTCTACCGTCTGGCCATTGCGCACCAGGGCAGTAAAGCGCTCTCCCAGACCGTAAACTGTTTCGCCAACGCCAAGATCCAGCCGCTCAAACATATAATTTCGTTGATTATTCGTGTCCTGCACGTAGCCATTATTTTTCACCTGACTACCGGTAATACGTTCGCCGTTGCGCAGAAAATCCAGTGACCAGAACTCACCTTTGCTGACACGCGCACTTAAGTTGCCACTTTTAAACTCAGCGTAACGTTCTGTGTTTTCGATTGTGACCTTCACGTCCTGCAAAATATTGAGCGGGTAATGAGGACCGTTATTCAGCGCCCCCTGAAAATGCTCAATCCGTACACCGACAATACCTTCCTGTGGGGAGAAAAAGCGCAGCGTAAATAAAGGCGTATCAAGCTGCCAGGTACGTTCACGCACATCACGGGGGGCAGCATAGACCACCATTTCATTACCCTGCTGTTCAACCTCGAACACCTGAAGCGGGTGAATCAAATTGAGGCCAGGTTGAATCAACCAGTTTCCGTCGCTAATTTTCATTGCCGTTCCTTAGTTCTGCACTTCTTGAGAGGTGAATTGTTGCTGGCAACGGCGTTTGCCCTGGGCCAGCTGTTCCATAACGGTTTTCAGATTGTGCGTCGTGAGTGAGTAGTAGCGTTTAGCGATAATCGCGCTCAGCAAGTAACAGATCGCCGGAACAATCGTGAATAGCGCGATAATGATGCTAATCGTGGCGCTGTTCTGCGCTTTTTCTGCCGCATCATATCCGCCATAAGCCAGCATCCAGCCGATAAGAGCGCCGCCGAAGGCCAACCCCAGTTTGAGCACAAACAACGTGCCAGCAAAACTGATCCCGGTAAGGCGTTTACCATTGCACCACTCGCCGTAGTCGACGGTATCGGACATCATTACCCACTGGATAGGTGTCACCAGTTGATGCAACACACCAATCACGAAGATGAAGACAAACATGGTGATGCTGGCCTGCATAGGAACAAAGAACATCGCCAGGCTAATCACTGCCAGCAGGGCGTTCGTCCACCAGAAGATAGTGACTTTACATTTCCAGTCGGTCAGCCGTTTCGCCAGTGCGGAACCAATCAGGTTACCCACGCAATAAGTGGTAAGAAAAGCGACAAACACTTCCGGCGTACCCAAAATCCATGTGACGTAATACATCATCGCCCCGCCGCGTACGCACACCGCCAGAATATTGAAAATGGTCAGGAAACCGACAATACGCCACTGGTCGTTTTGCCAGATATCACGTAAATCTTCCCGCATAGACGTCGTTGTAGGTGGTGCTTCAACGCGTTCTTTAGTGGTGAAGAAACAAAATGCCAGCATCATAAATGCCACCACGGAAAGGACCGCGATACCGCCCTGGAAACCGAGTGGTTTATTATCACCACCAATTAAATTAACCAGCGGCATCATCAGCACAGTAGAGAGCATGCCTCCCGCGGTCGCCAGCACAAAACGCCAGGATTGCAGCGAGATACGCTGAGTCGGGTCATTGGTGATTACACCACCCAATGCGCAGTAAGGGATATTGACGACGGTATAAAGTAAGGTAAGTAGGGTGTAAGTAATTGCTGCATAAATCATTTTTCCGTTCATACTGAGATCTGGCGTGCTATAGGCCAGTACACAGACGATCCCGAATGGCAGTGCGCCAAACAGTACCCACGGACGAAATTTACCCCAGCGAGAGCGCGTTCGATCGGCCAACAACCCCATGCAAGGATCAGAAATCGCATCCAGTGCACGAGCGACCAAAAACATGGTTCCGACAAATCCGGCAGGAATGCCAAAAATATCGGTATAAAAGAACATCATATATAACATTACGTTATCGAAAATAATGTGGCTGGCGGCGTCTCCCATGCCATAACCAATTTTCTCTTTAACGGACAACACTTCACTCTTCATCTGCTTTTCCTTGATGCTATAGGGGTGCTGAGACCGATAACGCATTTTGTAAACCATCCCTGTGAGAGCGAATATTCCGATATCTGGTTATTAATTTATGATTCTTGTTTTATGTGATCGTGGTAGCGTAAATTACGCTCATATATCATTGTAAAATATTGGTTTTATATGAAATATAATGCTTTCGTGATAATACGCTGCATGTATTAGGCGGAAAAAACTGATCTGGGGGATGTAGAAACTCAAGGAAGTAGCTATAATGCGCCCCGCCTCCATGTAGCAATCGAGGCGCGGAAGATCGTCGTCTCCGGTGAGGCGGCTGGACTTCAAATCCAGTTGGGGCCGCCAGCGGTCCCGGGCAGGTTCGACTCCTGTGATCTTCCGCCAGTTTGCCTCTACTGACGTTCTCCAACCCCTTGTAATACAGTCAATCCAGATATTTTCTACTGCTCAATATTTAATCGGCTTCAGGAATACCTGATCAAAGGTTTTGTGATGGACGATGAGCGACTGAAGAATCCGCCTGTCGGTTCTTCTGTCCTCGAACGCATCCGCGATATTCGCGCCAGCATGCGCCGTGTTTATTTGCAGGTGATTTGCCCCCACTGCTGACTCTCAGCCAACTGTATCGCCATTAAGGTGAAGATGTTGTTTTACACGCCCCAAAACACCCTTTTTTCATACGACGATTCTATTCCTTTAACCGCTGGCGAAAAAAACTGACCTATAAACTTCACCAATAATCAGACTGCCATCAAGATTAATTTTTTCATTTAATATATCAAATAAACTTGTTTTATTTTTACTATCAAAAATAGCTCATTGCCTTACTATAATTAATATGTAAATTCGGTGATTAATTCTTAACATGCTTTTGCTAATAATCTCAATTGCTGGCCCTATAATATTGCGCTAGCATTGCTTTCTGGTTGTATCAGCGATACTCAAAAATTCTTAATATAATACTCATTCGACTGGTACTTATTTGTAACTCAGTTATATTTTGTCGCCCGGTGATTCAGAAGAATGCAAAAAATGGCTACCACTCCATCAAAAATACTTGATCTCACTGCCGCGGCATTTTTACTTGTCGCCTTTCTGACTGGTATTGCGGGCGCTCTCCAGACTCCCACCCTAAGTATATTCCTCGCAGATGAACTGAAAGCCCGTCCTATAATGGTAGGTTTTTTCTTCACCGGTAGCGCTATTATGGGAATTCTGGTCAGTCAATTTCTGGCAAGGCACTCCGATAAACAAGGCGACCGTAAATTACTGATCCTACTATGTTGCTTATTTGGAGTGTTGGCCTGCACTCTTTTTGCGTGGAATCGCAACTACTTCATTCTCCTCTCTACGGGCGTACTTCTGAGTAGTTTTGCTTCCACTGCAAACCCGCAAATGTTCGCCCTCGCCCGTGAACACGCCGACAGAACAGGCCGTGAGACGGTCATGTTCAGTACATTTTTACGTGCTCAGATCTCGCTTGCCTGGGTTATCGGGCCACCGCTCGCTTATGAGCTGGCAATGGGATTTAGTTTTAAAGTGATGTATCTCACCGCTGCCATCGCATTTGTTATTTGCGGGCTGATAGTCTGGTTGTTTTTGCCATCAATACAAAGAAATATTCCTGTCGTTACCCAACCCGTAGAAATTTTACCCTCCATCCATAGAAAGCGGGATACACGGCTACTTTTTGTAGTCTGTTCAATGATGTGGGCGGCGAATAATCTCTACATGATAAATATGCCGCTATTTATTATTGATGAACTGCATCTAACCGATAAACTGGCTGGAGAAATGATTGGTATTGCTGCCGGTCTGGAAATTCCGATGATGTTAATCGCAGGCTATTACATGAAACGTATTGGCAAGCGACTATTAATGCTCATTGCTATCGTGAGTGGTATGTGTTTTTACGCCAGCGTACTCATGGCGACGACTCCGGCAGTTGAGCTGGAATTGCAAATTCTAAATGCCATTTTCCTTGGTATTCTCTGTGGTATCGGCATGCTTTATTTTCAGGATCTGATGCCTGAAAAAATAGGCTCTGCGACAACGTTATATGCAAATACCTCACGCGTCGGCTGGATTATCGCCGGCTCTGTTGACGGAATTATGGTTGAAATCTGGAGCTACCACGCGTTGTTCTGGCTGGCGATAGGGATGTTGGGTATTGCGATGATTTGCCTGCTGTTTATTAAAGATATTTAGCTCACCAGTCTGAGCTAAGAAAAATCGGCGTGGCGCAAACAGAGCCATCCTCGCCATTTTTGCTATCATGCCTGCATACATAAACGACAAAACAGTATGCAGAGGGAAAAATGGGTTCCACCAGAAAGGGGATGCTGAACGTTCTGATTGCCGCCGTGTTGTGGGGAAGTTCAGGGGTCTGCGCGCAATACATCATGGAGCAAAGCCAGATGTCGTCGCAGTTTTTGACTATGACGCGTTTGATATTCGCCGGTTTGATTCTGCTGACGCTGTCATTTGTGCATGGCGATAAAATCTTTTCTATTATTAACAATCACAAAGATGCCATTAGTCTGCTGATTTTTTCCGTGGTTGGCGCGCTAACCGTACAGCTCACTTTTTTGCTAACCATTGAAAAATCGAATGCTGCCACGGCAACGGTGCTGCAATTCCTCTCACCGACGATTATCGTCGCCTGGTTCTCACTGGTGCGTAAATCCCGCCCGGGCATTCTGGTTTTTTGCGCTATTTTGACATCGCTGATCGGGACTTTTTTATTGGTGACTCACGGTAATCCGACGTCATTATCGATCTCTCCGGCCGCGTTATTCTGGGGCATTGCCTCGGCATTTGCTGCTGCATTCTATACCACCTATCCCTCAACGCTGATTGCCCGCTATGGCACGTTACCGGTCGTCGGCTGGAGTATGCTGATCGGTGGTCTAATCCTGCTGCCCTTCTATGCCGGGCAAGGAACAAACTTCGTGGTTAATGGCAGCCTGATTCTGGCGTTTTTCTATCTGGTGGTAATCGGAACTTCGCTAACCTTTAGTCTATATCTGAAAGGCGCACAGCTCATTGGCGGGCCAAAAGCCAGCATTTTGAGCTGTGCAGAACCATTAAGTAGCGCGCTGCTCTCTTTGCTGTTGCTGGGGATCACGTTCACATTGCCGGACTGGCTGGGCACACTGCTGATTCTGTCATCGGTGATTTTGATTTCAATGGATTCCCGTCGCCGCGCCAGAAAAATAAATCGTCCGGCGCGGCATGAGTGAGAATTACCAGCCAGGCACCGCGCCACCGTTAAAGATGGTTTCTGCCGCTTTAGCGACTTCGGGCGATTGATAAGATTGCAGAAATTCCTTCACGTTTTCTGCATTCTTATTATCTTCCCGTGCCACCAGAATATTCACATACGGCGAATTCTTATCTTCAATAAATACGCTGTCGTGCACCGGAGAAAGCCCGGTCTGCTGAATGTAAGTGGTGCTGATAATCGCCACATCAACTTTGGGATCATCCAGTACGCGCGGGAGCTGTGCCCCCTCGAGTTCCATAATCTGCAAATGACGAGGATTCTCGGTTATATCCAGCGCGGTAGGTAGTAACCCTTTTCCCTCTTTCAGAGTAATTAGCTTCTCTTTTTGCAACAGTAAAAGCGCGCGACCAAGGTTGGTCGGGTCGTTGGGAATCGCCACTGTCGCGCCTTCTTTTATTTGCGCCACGGTTTTGATTTTTTTGGAATAACCCGCCATGGGGAAGACAAACGTATTTCCCACCGCTACCAGTTTATAACCATGCGCCTGATTATCTTGTTCAAGAAAGGGTCGATGCTGGAAGACGTTCGCATCAAGCTCGCCATGATTTGTCGCATCGTTCGGTAGCAACGAACCGCTAAATCCTACCAGTTCAACATCGAGGCCATATTTCTCTTTTGCCACCTTTTTAGCGACTTCCGCGACATCTTGTTCTGCGCCATTAATAACGCCCACTTTAATGTGCTTTTCATCGCTGCTGCTCTGGTCGCAACCTGCCAGCAGAATTCCTGCCAGTAATAATGCGGCCCCCGCCCGTAGATGATGTGTTGTCAGTTTCATTTTTTATCCTTTTTTTAATCGTTAACTGACTATAATGGCAAGATCACTACGATTTAAAAAACGAAAAGCTATCGAATAGAAGAAAAAGGTATATAAAACTGGCACTTCTTACTGACCACGCAAACACCTTTCGTACAGCATGATGAGAGCGGCAAAAGCAAACTACACTTATGCTTCATTCGATGCACATTTGCAGAAGGTTGCAGCTATGAAGCCAACGATGCTACTCATGATTACCGTATTCCTGACTTTCCCAGCCATTTCTCAGGCCGAGTCGCCATTCAGTTCTCTACAGTCGGCAAAAGAAAAGACCACGGTATTGCAAGATTTACGTAAAATTTGCACGCCACAGGCGTCATTATCAGACGAAGCGTGGGAAAAATTAATGTTGTCTGATGAGAGTAACAAACAACATATCCGCGAAGCTATTGTGGCGATGGAGCGTAATAATCAGAATAACTACTGGGAAGCGCTGGGTAAGGTGGAATGCCCGGATATGTGAATTTCGCACACCTCCGCGCTCAGGCCAGCAGCCACTGACGTACGCTCGCACATCAGTAAATCACCTGCTTTTTCAAATTCCAATCAGAATTGAACCCGTTCATCAGGATTGTGGATAAAATTCCCTCTACATTATTTTCATTTCATCACATAGAAAATCTTATCTCATTGAAACAATACTTGTTTTTAATGCAGAAAAGGAAGTCCAACGGATGGGCATAAAAATGAGCGAATTTTGATATCACCACCCTCTAAAAAATGGTGAAGTCTGAACAAAGAATGTTCGAAAGGAGAGAGTAGAGATGGAAAGCGCAAATCTGGATTTAGAAGAAAATAAAGAAATTGCCAGTAAGTTCGAACGTGCACTAGGTATGGGAGCAACGCTTGCAGAACTGCATGGCATAACCCCGGATACCCTTGAAGGCGTTTATGCTTACGCTTATAACTTTTATGAAAAAGGAAGACTTGACGAAGCTGAACTCTTTTTTAAATTTCTCTGTATTTATGATTTCCAAAATTATAATTATTTAAAGGGATATGCCGCCGTCTGTCAGTTGAAGAAAGATTATCAAAAGGCATTCGACATGTATCATATCTGTTTGATGCTATCTCCCGATAACGATTTCTCTTTGGTTTATTATATGGGCCAATGCCAGATGGGCTTAAAAAACATTAAAATGGCCACGGAGTTATTTAATACAGTCGTAACCTACAGTCAAAATGAAAAAGTTAAAGAGATGGCTAATGCTTATCTTGAACTCTTGACAGCCAATACCGAAGAGGAAGTTCAAACAGAGTGAGTCGGCAAAATGAACATAAACGTAAAAAAATCTTCTTTTACGCCTGAAGAAGCAACCAAGAAATATAAAGAGGAAGCAACAATTGATTTAAAAAACAACCATGCCAATAAAATAAATGAGAAGAATAACAATAAACACATTGCTTATTTTCCCGTTGATGCCATTTTAGATGGAAATAAACATCTGCCATGAGTTAAATAATAAACAGTTAATTAAGCCAGATGATAGCTTAAAAAGGAGGTGAATTATGTCGGCACCGATTACGGGACAGACGATCACGTTTGAACAAATCAGCGAAACATTGCGTACACAATATAGCGATGAGGAAAAAAGACTGCAGGACAGCAGCAAAACGCAAGTTGATCCCATGCGGCTTAATAAAAACCCGAAGTCCCTTGATAACGATATTCGCGCTCGTCTTGAAAACAAACCTATGCTTGCTCTACCTGCAATGCAGGTTTCCGATTCTGATAACGCCACTGCAGCAAAGACGAATGATGCCCGCCTGACGATGATTTTGGGTAATTTATCAGGCATTGCCGATCAGGATATTACTACACGCTTGCATAATAACCTGGACAACACCCTGCTTCGACACGAAATGGCACATAATAAGTTTCGTGAATTAAGCGACGCCTACACCTCGTCATTAGATTCAGCGCAAAAAGCCAACGATAATCTGCATCAGGCCAACAATAATTACAATGCAGTCGATAAAAGAGTGCAATCGCTGGAAAAAAAAGTCAACACATTGGATCAAGAGTTGTCGCAACTGCAACCAGACGATCCACAATACAATAAAGTACTGACGCAAAAAAACGCGGCTGAAAAAACACTCACGCTGTCGTTACAAAAAAAATCGTTAGCTGAGAAATCATTAAATACAGCCATTATGGATGCTGATGCTGCGATCGGCCAAAGTATGGAAGTTTTTGACGAAATTCAACAGCAAGAACAGATTAATAACTTCACCACCAATATTTGCCTGACACAGGAAAACCAGAAAAACAGAAACGCGACAGCCACATTTATCCTTTTGATTACCTCAGTAATGGAAGTTATTGGGGACACCAATTGCGAATCTATTAAAAATCAATCTGAGGTAATGAAAGAAATCAACCATGTCAGGGAAAATAAACTCAATGAAACAGCACATAAATATACTACCACGACTAAAGTTTTAAAAATAGTTAATGAGTGTGTAACTGTAGTTACCTTTGCCGTAAGCGCAGTCTTAATTGTTGTTGGTATTGTCGCTTCTATTCCAAGTGCTGGTGCAAGCTTAGCTGGAGCCGTGGCACTTATTGGAGGAATAGCGGGGGCAGTGGTATTAGGTATTGATATCACCTGTCAAATCGCGCTGGGCACCACGGCTACCGGATGGATTTTAGGAAAACTTACTGAAGGCCTTGCGGGTATTATTTCAAAATATGATCCCACGCTGCTAGCAATCTGCGCTCTTCTGGATGTTTTGGGTGTCAAACAAACGACTATTGATTTGGTACAAGATATATACTCAACTGCAGCCGCGTCTATTGTTATGGTAACACTAATGATTGGTGCAGCGATAATTTGTTCTGTCGCAATAAGTGAACTCGTAAAGGCGCTAACAAAGACTGCCACCGAAGAAATAACAAAAGAAGTAACAAAGAGTATAAAATCCACAGTAGAAACCATCATTAAATCTGTTTCAAAAAAAGTCATGTCCGCATTAGATGCTGTAGGCAGTAAAATAACAGAATCAGCAGAGTTGATATTATTATTCGCAAAAATAGCCAAAGGACTTGAACAAATCAGCGCATCAGTATGTTCAATAGCAACATCAGCCATGAATGTATATGCCTCTGAGGATTTCGCAAATATGGAAATTCTTCAGCAGGATATGAGTAATTTATCAAAAACGCGCGAACAAATGCTTACAGTGATGCAAAGGATAGATAAAACCGTCGAACAAGAGGTAGCTCAGATGGTGCGTAGACTGGCCCCCTGAATCTCCAGACAACCAATATCACTTATTTAAGTGATAGTCTTAATACTAGTTTTTAGACTA
>NZ_PTRU01000130.1:0-379 GCF_002965245.1 Escherichia sp. MOD1-EC6021
TTGCGCCCGTAGCTCGCTGACGCTCACACGCGCAGTACAGCGCCCCGCCCTGCTGCAATGCACCAGGACGGCGTAAACTCGCTGGCGCTCGCGCTAACTGCGGCATTCTGCGGCGCAAATCAGCATTATCATGGCCTGTTGGTCTGTCCTGGCTTTGCAGGGCGAAGGGATGGCCCTGTGCATCCTGGTATGTTCGTCAGCGGCTGCGCCGCGCTTCGGGGCGATGTGGCCCCGCTGCTCCCTGGTATTTTCTTTCGCCCCTTCCATGCCCTGTCGGGCATCACATGAATGTAACTATATGTATTTGATGGTGTTTTTTTTGAAGAATGGAGGGAAAAATACTTGATAATAGGTCAGTTCTGACCTATTATAAACACAT
>NZ_PTRU01000131.1:0-377 GCF_002965245.1 Escherichia sp. MOD1-EC6021
GCCGTGAGCCTTCCTGCCGCGTCATACCCGCTGTGCGTGACGCTGCCGTCCGCCAGTTCTTTTTTCACCACCCGCTTCAGCCCGGCCCCGCCTTCTGTATGCAGCACCTCTCGCCGGTTCAGGCTGTCCGTGATGGTGATGCGGTCCTGCTCATAAAGATAGCGATAGCTTAACCCTGCCGGGTTCAGCTGCTCCACCACCCGCCCGGTATCGTCGTAGCGGTAGCGCATCTCCGGCCTTCCCGCATAACGGTGCCCCACCATCCGGCCCGGGTGCTGCGCGTCATACGTGAAAGCGCGCACCTGCGTATTGCTGCGGTCATATACCGCCAGCAGTTCACCGGCTTCCGTATACGTGTACCGCGCCAGTGGCGCACC
>NZ_PTRU01000132.1:0-377 GCF_002965245.1 Escherichia sp. MOD1-EC6021
AATTTGAGAGACTCACGAACAACTTTCGTTGTTCAGTGTTTCAATTTTCAGCTTGATCCAGATTTTTAAAGAGCAAATATCTTAAACATGACTCGTAAATCATCTTTAACGATATCAAGGTCGGCGACTTTCACTCACAAACCAGCAAGTGGCGTCCCCTAGGGGATTCGAACCCCTGTTACCGCCGTGAAAGGGCGGTGTCCTGGGCCTCTAGACGAAGGGGACGTATCAGTCTGCTTCGCAAGACGCCTTGCTTTTCACTTTCTATCAGACAATCTGTGTGAGCACTGCAAAGTACGCTTCTTTAAGGTAAGGAGGTGATCCAACCGCAGGTTCCCCTACGGTTACCTTGTTACGACTTCACCCCAGTCATGAAT
>NZ_PTRU01000133.1:0-372 GCF_002965245.1 Escherichia sp. MOD1-EC6021
TGTTGTCAGGTGCATACCTGCAACGTGCGGGGGTTTTCTCTCTCCAGCAACCAATGCCACCAGGGATTAAGCCCCCGCAACATTGCGCCTCACCGGAACCCTTCCGGCTTGCCGCTGATTCTACGACTGTTTTTCTGTTCCGGAATCCATCACTTCTTCACTCTGTGCTGCGCATTCCGCAGAATATTATCCGCTTGCAACCGTTGCATTTTTCTTACGAAAAAGGCCGCAGAGTTTTATCCCTGCGGCCTGGTCCGGGCGCAAATTGCCATTACGGCAGCCTGACGCCCGTCTGACACGTTACTTCCGCTTGTTCAGCCAGTTCACGATCAGACTGGCAAGAATGCCAGCAATGACCGGAGCCGCTAAATC
>NZ_PTRU01000134.1:0-370 GCF_002965245.1 Escherichia sp. MOD1-EC6021
ATGACAGTTACGTGCGACCGTTGTTTGCCGATCGTTGCCAGGCCGGTTTTCCTTCGCCTGCCACTGATTATGCTGAGCAGGAACTGGATCTGAACAGCTATTGCATCAGCAGACCTGCAGCCACCTTCTTTCTGCGCGCCAGCGGTGAATCGATGAACCAGGCTGGCGTGCAGAATGGTGATCTGCTGGTAGTGGACAGGGCCGAAAAACCACAACACGGGGACATCGTTATCGCTGAGATCGACGGTGAGTTCACCGTCAAACGACTGCTGTTGCGCCCACGCCCGGCACTGGAGCCGGTTTCAGACAGCCCGGAGTTCCGCACACTGTATCCGGAAAACATCTGTATTTTTGGTGTTGTCACTCACGT
>NZ_PTRU01000135.1:0-368 GCF_002965245.1 Escherichia sp. MOD1-EC6021
AAACCAGCACAAATCAGCCTGGAATGTAAACATTATTCGCTGACCAGCGATGCGCCGTCAGGGAAGGAAGGTGCCGCATTCATGGCGCTGATGGCAGAAAAAGCCCGGCTTGCAGCCCTGCTGCCGGAGGGATGGACACGGGACATGACGACGTTCCTGTCACTCAGCCAGGAGGTGCTGTTATCCCTGCTCAGTTTCTGTACCGCGTGCAGTCTTAACGGTGTCCAGACCCGCGAGTGTGGTCACACGTCACGCAGTCCGCTTGACTCGCTGGAAACCGCTATCGGATTCCACATGCGCGACTGGTGGCAGCCGACAAAAGCAAACTTCTTCGGACACCTGAAAAAGCCGCAGATTATCGCAGCCCT
>NZ_PTRU01000136.1:0-366 GCF_002965245.1 Escherichia sp. MOD1-EC6021
CATCCACATCACCAGGCCAGAGAGCGTAGGCCAGTTCGTCATCCAGTGTTTTCCATGTCTGCTTGTATTCGCGATGAGTGGCAGCAATGACCGGGCTGATTTTTCCTGTTGAATTTTCAGTGTTCTGTTGATTGGCTCTGGCGCGGGCGAGATCAACAACAGACGTGTATTTTCCGGTTTCCTTGCGTTCACCTTCGCGACGTTTTTTCCAGATGCGCATCTCTGCCTGAATTTCGGGCCATTTGGCACCAGGCTTACATTTATGCTTAACCCACCCGATGGCATGCAGCTTAAGCTCCGGATACATGGCGTTAACTTCTGGCATTTTCATCAACGCTTCAACGATATGTCCGTCGAATGTTGCCA
>NZ_PTRU01000137.1:0-352 GCF_002965245.1 Escherichia sp. MOD1-EC6021
GTTGCTGATAATCTCCATCGCCGCGGCGGAAGAAATACCGGACTCAATTCGCTGGTCTTCCGGGATGTCCTCCAGGCGCGCCAGGACGGTCCTGATTTCATGATCGGACAGGGAAATATCCATTCCGTCAGCGAGGGCCTGAATCTCTTCCGGGGACCAGACAACCAGCATCAACGGCGTGTCTCCCGGATACTTTGCTGCCAGCTCCCGGCAGAGTGTTTCGCATGTTCCGTACATACTCGTCTCCTTCTCAATCTTTAAAGCACGCATCCAGTTCCAGAATTTCGGTATATGCCTCCATCAGGAGGCGGTTTGCGCGAAACAACGTCTGACGCACCAGACGTTCCGGAAG
>NZ_PTRU01000138.1:0-348 GCF_002965245.1 Escherichia sp. MOD1-EC6021
GATATTAAAGGAAAAATCATCACAACTGATGCGATGGGTTGCCAGAAAGATATTGCAGAGAAGATACAAAAACAGGGAGGTGATTATTTATTCGCTGTAAAAGGAAACCAGGGGCGGCTAAATAAAGCCTTCGAGGAAAAATTTCCGCTGAAAGAATTAAATAATCCAGAGCATGACAGTTACGCAATGAGTGAAAAGAGTCACGGCAGAGAAGAAATCCGTCTTCACATTGTTTGCGATGTCCCTGATGAACTTATTGATTTCACGTTTGAATGGAAAGGTCTGAAGAAATTATGCGTGGCAGTCTCCTTTCGGTCAATAATAGCAGAACAAAAGAAAGAGCCAGAA